>CAZTEW010000020.1:0-1204 GCA_964612215.1 uncultured Gammaproteobacteria bacterium | reverse complement strand
AATAAAGTATTTGGAGCATTGGCATGTAAAAAACCTCTAATTACTGCCAGACAACCAGCCATGCAAGAGTTTTTTAAACACAAAACGCATGTATACTTCTGCGAACCAGAGAACCCGGAAAGTCTTGCTCAGGCAATTAATTACCTTGCCATTAACAAAAACTTGCGTGATAAACTAGCTAAAAACGGCTATCAAGTGTATATAGACAAATTCACGTCAAAGAAAATCGGCCAAGCATTGCTTAACGAACTAAAGAAAAACAACCATGAAGCAAAATAATAAACTCAACGTTTCTATCGGAACAACGGCATTTAATGAGGAACAAAACATCAAGTGTTTCCTAGATTCAGTATGCATGCAAATTGAAGAAACAGTTATTATTAAGGAAATTATAGTGATATCTGACGGTAGTACTGATCGAACCGCCGAGATTATCAGGCGCTATCAAGACGGCCGGATAAAAAAACACATTAGAGAAAAACGGTTAGGAATGACAGCACGTCTTAATGAGTTGTTCAAACTCTTTACCGGAGATGTTTTGGTTATCTTTGATGCTGACGTAATCCTTAAAGACAACCAAATCATTGAACGATTTGTTAGAAAATTTAAAACAGATAAGAAAATCGGTCTTGTTGGCGGCAATCCTCAACCATTACCAGCCCAAACATTTATTGAGACAGGAATAAATAACTTTCTTAATGCTCGTGAAGGCTTGAAGAAGACATATAACTTTGCCAATAGTGCCCATGCTGCCCACGGGCGGGTATTAGCTTTCTCCAGAAGATTCGCCAAAAACCTAACCTTTCCCCCAAATCTCTTGGCTGATGACGGATTCAGTTATCTGGCTTGTAAAGCAAACGGGTTTAAATTTCACTATGAAGGAGACGTAGTTGTCTGGTTTCGTTCACCACAAACTATTAAAGACTATATTGGTCAAGCAATTAGGTTTATTGCTGGGAAACCGCAACTATATGAGTATTTTAACCAAGCTTTGGTTGACAAAGGATATCGAGTTCCAATGTCAATAAAAATAAAAATAATGTTATATCAACTAATGAAAAACCCTTTGGGCTATGTTGTCTTAAAAGCCTTAAATTTTTATTGTTTGTGGCAAAGCAAGTCGTATTCGGCAAAACTAAATGTAAAATGGTCTACAATAAAATCATCGAAGAAACTATTAAAACCTAATAGGGTTAATAGGTGA
>CAZTEW010000019.1:0-12912 GCA_964612215.1 uncultured Gammaproteobacteria bacterium | reverse complement strand
TCAGAATAGCAAAATAAAGAACGGTGATAATGTCGGCAATGCAAAGAGCCGAGCCGATATGGCCAACATTGGCTTGATAGGAAATTGCCAAAATGTCTTTTTTGATTTTTTTAGCGGTCCTTTTAAGAACTTTAATTTTTCTTCCCATAGAGAAACTGATTTTTTGAAAACCATTGAAAGGTCTGCAACAGGCCTTTTTCAAAAGAAAATCTTGGCTGCCAATAAAGCAGTTTTTTAGCTAACGCAGTGTCAGCCTGCCAGTGAGATGTATCCCAACTTCTGGCAGCATAAGCCCCTAGTTGTATCTCAACCTTTTTGCCGGTAACCTTAAAAAGAGTGGCGATAACCTCGTCATTAGTAAATTTCTGGCCGCTGCCGAGGTTGATCACTCGGCCCGACAGCGACTTGATTTTCTTTGGCGCCTGTAAATAAGCCCTGACTAAATCATCAACATAAATAAAGTCGTGGCGAATTTTTCCGGCTGTCAGCTTAATCGCTCGGCCGTTAAGCAAAGAAAGCATTGCCGTAGGAATAAAACGAGAGCCATCTTCATAGGGACCATAAACTGAAAATGGCCGAAAAGTCACAATCGGTTTTTGATAAGCTTGAGCAAAAACCTGAGAAAAGACGGTGGCGGCAACCTTACTAGCTCCATAAAAACTGACTGGTTGGCAAAAATCGTCTTCTCGCATTGGTTTTGTTTTCCTCCCATATTCAGAAGAACTGCCAGTATTCACCAAACACCGATACGGAACTTTTTGAGAAGCAATCAGCAGATTGAGGGTCCCCAAAATATTAGTAGCTACAATCATCTCGGTTCTCGTTTGCCAAGGATAATTACCATAAGCCGCCAGGTGATAAATAATTTGCGGCTGAATTTTTTTAAGAAGCCGCGTCAGGCTTTTTCGCTCACCTAGTTCTTGGTGATGAAAAACCAATTGTTGTTGGATAGCGGCTAAACGCCAAAGGTCTGAAGATTTTTTTTGCAGAAGGTGAATTTTTGCCCCTTGCTTCAGCAATGCTTTCACTAAATTGGCGCCAATAAAACCCGCCCCTCCAGTCACTAAAACAACCATTGTGATAAAATTATATCACGGTGGAGAAGACTCAGTGTGCTCTCTGTGAAGCTGAAGAAGACTTTCAAATTCTTTATCCAGCCAGTTTCTCTTTGAGAAAAATCGATCCGGCTGTTTTCTCGGCCCGGCGCCGGCCTGACCAAGTCCATTACCGGATAATTAAGTGCCGTCGTTGCGGCTTAGTCCGCTCTCATCCTGTTTTTTCTTCCCAAAAATTAAAACGGCTTTATCAACAAAGCCAAGTTACCTACCAAAAAGAAATTCCTTATCTGAAAAAAACCTATGGTTATTATTTGAAAAAAATCCTCCCCTGGCTTCCCAGGAAAGAAACTTTGTTAGAAATTGGCTGCGCTAATGGTTTTTTCCTCCAACAAGCCCAGGCGCTGGGTTTTCAAAGAGTTTATGGTGTCGAACCCAGTCAAAAAGCAGTTAAGCAGGCGCCGCGAAAACTACAAAAGAAGATCATCAATGATTTTTTTCAGAAAAATTTGTTTCCTGATAATTATTTTGATTTAATTTGCTCTTTTCAGACTCTTGATCATCTTGTTGAACCGGGCGGTTTTTTAAAAGAGATCCGAAAAATCCTCAAACCCCGTGGTTGTCTTTTGCTTATTGTCCATGATGTTGATTCTTTAGGCGCCCGCCTTTTTGGAGAAAAATGGCCGATTTTTGATATCGAGCATCTTTATCTTTTTAATCAAAAAACTTTAAAGCAAATCTTAATTAAAAATCAATTTCAAGCGCTGGCGAGTTTTAAGATTTTCAACCAATATCCCCTTGCCTATTGGCTGCGGATGAGTCCCTTGTCAGCCAAACTAAAAAAACAAGTTGGTCGTTGGCTGAAAAGCTGGCATCTGGCAAGAATCCCCATCAGTCTGCCGGCTGGAAACCTGGGTCTTTTAGCCAGGAAGTCGTCGCCTGGCTCACCGTACCGTCCTGGTATATAAAATAGACCTCAAATTTTTGTTTCTGCCAACCTGCTGCTGGTTCAAAATAAAGATCAAAAATATCGACTTGAGAGACAATCTTCAACCGGGTATTAACACCGTAATGACGATTGTTCCAAGTCTTGTTGCCGCTTTTCACTCTCACAAAGCTCACCGGCTTGGCTAAGCCTTTGGCTCTGAAATGTAAATCGATGACGCCAGAGGGTTTAACAGTCCCGTTACCAACAAAATCGTAACCGTCCTGTCCCAAAATTTGCAGCGAAAGCGGGGTAAAATCAATGGTCGCTGTTGCCGAGTAAGTAACCTTAAATTGCCGCAAAACTCCCCCTGGATTAACCATTGGTTCAAAAGTTACCTCTGTTTGGTTTTCACTCGCTTCAATTTTGGTAATGGCACTAAATCTTTTGACCAGTTCCAATGGGATTGAGAGAGAACCCATTTCCTTAGTTGTTTCTTGGTCCTTTTTCGATCTGAAAAGCAAAAGATTGCCGAATTGCTTTTCCAGCTCATAATTTTGGCTGATAAAGCTGCTGAATCGCTGGAAAAGAAACAGCTGGTCAAAAATCTGCTCCGGATTAACATCAACTAAAAGATATTCAGGCGGATGGCTGGTTAATTCTCGCATTAATTGCTGCCTATTCGCTTCGAAATCAAATTGCCAGCCTCGATAAGTGGGCAGCATAAATTGATAATCCAAAAAAGAATAATAATAAATAAAAGAAGTGGGCGGATGTTTTCTGGTTAAATAATAAGGCAAAGGCGTCGTGCTCCAGGCAAAGAAAGACTCATCTGCCGCCATCCGTCCTTTTAAGTAATCAGCGCTCTCATAAAACGGCGGCCAGCCAGTTTCTTTTGCCTCGGAATTTAAAAGATAAATCATGTTATTTTTCAACATTAAAGCCAACAAAAAGAAAACGATAATCTTTTTCCAGGCGAAAATTTTATTAAGAAAAATTCCTCCCAGGAGAGAACAGGCAGGAATAATTTGCACAAAATAGTGAGGAAAGAACCAGCCGCTAAAAAAGGCGCCTAGGAAAGCCAATAATAGCCATAAGCAAAGAAAAAGGTTGGCTTGAAACAAGCCCGCAAAGGCAAGAAGTAAAAATGGCCAAAGGGTTTGACTCAAGAATATCGCTGTGCTTCTCAAGCGCCACCACCAAGCGCCACCTTGCCAGGCATAGCGCCAATAGGCGCCGCCGCTGGCAAAAGATTGCCACCAAAAATCAGATAATTCACCTTTAAAACCGAAGTAAAAAGCGCTCATGGCAATCGGAAGCAAAAAACCCGCACCAAAAACCAAGCTGCGTTTAAGAAAAAGATGTTTCTCCTGCAAAAGCCAAAACATCAACAAAGCGACTTCGAAAATCGCCACTTGCTTATAGAAAACCGCGACGCCGGCGCTCAAGCCTGATAACATCAACCAGATCAGCTTGTCTTTTTTCAAGAAAAGCCAAAAAAGATAAAAAGCGAAAACAGTAAAAGGCATCATAAAAAACTCCGTATTGGCCGGCGAGTCGGTGGAAATTTGCGAAGAAAAAAAAGCGAAAACCAAGGCAGAGAAAAGACCAACATTCCTGTTGAAAAGTATTCTGCCTAGTTGATAAACGCCTAAAGCCCCTAAAATCCCTAATAAGGCCGCTGCTATCCGAAAAGCAACAATATTTCCTGGAAATAAATTATCTAACAATCGATAGGTGAAAATAATTCCTGGCAATCTGCCTACCGGGATAGCCGGGTAAAATTTTTCACCTTGAGAGAAAAAAGCAAAAAAGGCATAAGTACCTTCATCATAATCCAATGGTTGGGAAAAAAGGGGAATTCTCAGTAAAAAAACAAGCAGAAGAATGGTTAAAAGATAAATTTTTTTGACCATAATTTAAAAACTAAAAGCGACCAAATTTGTTCTGGCCGGCCGGTCTTGATTAGTTGCGGATAAGCTTCGCCCAGTTCTTTGGCGACGAATTTTTGCCAATCCGCGGTTAGCCAACGACTTAAAGGAATACCAAACCCTCTTTTTCTTCGAAAAACAATTTTTTTCGGTAAATAATCAAGAGCGATTTCTTTTAATAAAGCCTTTGTCTGTCCGCCTTTTAATTTTAGCTCAAATGGCACTCTGCCGCAAAAAGAAAATAACTCTTCATCTAAAAACGGGCAGAGAGTTCGCAGGCCGCTCAGCCGGCTCGCCGCCCTAGTCTTCGCCAGATATAAGCCGGGCAGAGTCAGATTTTGGTCTAAGAAAAAAGCTTCGTCTAAAATATCCGCGCCTTTAAAAAGCCGATGATATTTTTCCAAGTCTCCCAAGTCAACGTCTTCGTCTGTCAACTCTTTGATGGCCGCTGGCGAAAAATGGCTAATCCAAAGCTGGTTACGGAGATAAAGAGGTTGAGAAGCATAGCGGAAAAAAGTCGCTTGTTTCTTCGGGAAAAGCCCAGCCAGCCAACCAAGAGGCAATTTACCTAGACCGGTTTTTTCCAAAAACCAATGGGCCAGATATTTCGGATAGCCGGCCAAAACCTCATCACCGCCATCGCCTAAAAAGGCAGATTGAGAGCCTTGTTTTTTCACCCAGTCAAAAAGAAAACAAGTCGGCAGCAAAGACGGATCGGCCATTGGTTTAATCAGAATCCGGTCGAATTTTTTAATAAGTTTTAAGCCGTCTTTAGCCGTAAAAGTTTTTAAATGATGTTTAATACCCAGGTGTCGAGCTGCTAAGCGCGCATAATTACTTTCGTCGGCTTCTTTCTCTTGAAAAGCCACGCTAAAGGCGTGGATTTTTTTTGGTGAAATAAATTCGGCCATCAGGGCCGCCACCAGTCCTGAATCAAGGCCGCCGCTTAAAAGCACCGCTGGTGGATTTTTTGTCTGAAGGTGTTTTTTAACGGCTCTTTTTAGTAAACGAAGAATTTCTTTTTTAATTTTCGCTTCACTCCAGTCCAGTTTTTTTGAATAATCAGCCTGAAATTCGCTTCTCGGCTTTCCGGGAATAAAGCCATAAAAAAGATATTTAGCCAAATCTCGCTTGCTAAGAGTTCTCATTTTCTTAACAATATTATCTAACAAATGAACCCAGAAAACAAATAAACCTCATCTGGCAGATAGGCGATCGCCTATTGACTAGATTAGGTTAAAGAGGATACGATAGACTCGTATGGCTAAGAAATTGCGCATCGAAGATAGATTGTTTTTAGGATTTGGCCTTTTTTATGATTATCTTGGCCGCAACCTATTAAAAGCAGCCAGGGGTGATTATGACTGCTTTGTCTTTTCACCACCAAAGGCTAAAAAAGAAAGTGTTTATAATGCGGTCCAAAAGCTTCTCAAGACAGGTTATTTAGAAAGAATTGTCAAGAACGGCGCTCCTTATTTAAGAATTACTGGTAAAGGAGTAAAAGCCTGGCAAAGAGATTTTTCTTTTCTGCGATTAAGGCAAAGCCTGTGGAATAAAAAATGGTGTTTTGTTATTTTTGATTTCCCTGAAAAAAATAAATGGCGAAGGGAAAGCCTAAGAAAGCAACTCTGTCAATTGGGTTTTGGTAAACTCCAGCGGTCTGTTTATATTAGTCCCTACGACCTTGCCGACGATATTGCTGAATTTCTAGATGATCAAAAAATTCTCGGTTATGCTTTTGTTTTAACTGCTCCCCACCGTTTAATGGGTAATGCTAAAAGACTAGCCAATAGTGTTTGGAGCTTAGAAAAAATCAATCAAAGATATCGCACTCTTTTGGAAAAATCAAAAAAAATAGGAAAAATTAGGGCTGTGCAAGAGCGAAAAGAAGCTTTAGGAAAAATATATTTTGATTTAGTTGGCTTAATGGAAAAAGATCCTTTTCTTCCTTATGAATTACTTCCCAATGATTGGTTAGGAGAAAAGACCAGAAAACAAATCCTTTCTCTTCTTACTTAATCTAGTAGATAGGCGATCGCCTATGCTACAGATTAGGTAAGTATTTGCGGGCAAATCTGGACATAAGAAAAGTAATTACTTCTCTAACCCGAAGGTGGCTGGCCACCGAGAAAAATGTTTTTGGCCGGAGATAAAAACGCCACAAAGCCTGCCTTTGTAATTTCTCAATCTCTTTTAAGCTCAGATCACTGGTAACGGCCACCGCGGTGGAACAGTCATGAGCCTCCCAGTTAATTGCCTTTAAACTGCGTTTGCCTCGCCAGCGATTAAACGCCGGCGACCCAGGGTACGGCGCAAAAATATTAAACCAGGCGCGGTCAAAAGAATGACGAATGGCAAAATTTATCGTCTCCTCAATTGTTTCCCGGGTATCGCCAGGCAAACCTAAGATGAAAAATCCATAAGACTCAATGCCGGCTTTTTTCAGATTTTTTAAAACCCGGGGCACCAGCCGCAAATCAAGTTGTTTATTGACTTTTTTTAAAATCGCCTGATTGCCTGATTCAATTCCCAGGCCGACAGCATAGCAGCCAGATTTTTTCATTTTCCGCAAAAGCGGCAGCGTCAGACGGTCAAGGCGCACGCCGTTAGGGCATTGCCAAGGCAGATTAATTTTTTCTTTGATTAACAAATCGCAAATTTTCTCCGCTCTTTCGATGTCCATGGTGAAATTATCGTCGCTAAAATGAATTTCTTTAACGCCAAAATCCTCTTTCAGCATCTTAATTTCTGTTAAAACGTTTTCCGGACTGCGAAAACGGATCCGGCGCTGCCAGGTAACATTGGAAGCGCAAAAAGAACAGTTATAAGGACAACCCCGACTAGTTATCATCGGCGCGATGGGCAAAGCCTTGGCCGGCTCTAAAATGGGCACAATCCGGTATTTTTCCGGCGGCATTAAATGCCAGGCTGGAAAAGGCAATGAGTCTAAGTCAGGAATCAATTCGCGGCGGGAATTAATTCTCACTTGACCGCCGGCTGTCCGATAGGCTAAACCCTTAATTCGGGAAAAATTTTTCTGGCCGCTCTGAAGCATCTCTGCTAATTCGGCCACGGTCAACTCGCCTTCGCCAACAATGGCAAAGTCAGCCCCCAGATCAAGCAAAGCTTCCCTGGCTAGAGCGGTAATCTGGGTGCCGCCAACCATCATCGGGATTTTTTTAAACTTCTTTTTTAAAACTTGAATTATTTTTCTCACCTGATGATGGCCGCGGGTCAAAACCGAAAAACCAATTAAATCAGGCCGGTAAGCCTGCACCGCCTGAACAAAATCAGCCACCACCGCTCTCTCAAGAGTGCCGTCAAAAAGCGAAACATGATGACCCTGCTCTTCTAAAAAAGCCGCCAAATAACCTAAACCTAAAGGCGGATGAATGACATGGCTGTCATAATTAGGCTGAAAAAACAAAACTCTCATGGCTGGCCGTATTTATCATAAATTGCTAAAGGAATTTTCGAAGCAAACATCACTCCCAAAAGCTTTAAGTCCGGATAAGCTTCTTGGATCAATTCCAGGCGAATTTTATTAGGAATCCACAAATGCTCGCGCCAAAATTCCTCCACATTAAGAATAAAGTAGCGTAAATCTTTCCTTTCTAAAACTTCTCTATAAGAAATCGGGTTTGGTCCGCCATCGTGGTTATAGTAAAACTGATGCCGGCTGAGATAAGCGAACGCTCTCAAGGCTTGTTCATGACCAATAATCATCGTGTCCTCCGGAAGGAGTTCGGCAAACTCTTTATTATCCTGATAGCTATACCTGATATTTTCGGCTAGATAAATTCTGGCCACCTTCAAACAATTGGTGGTTAAAGAAATTAAAATAAAAAAAAGAATTAAGCTCATCAGGATTTTTTTGAAACATAGTTTTTCTTCAAAGACCAAGAGAAAATTAAGGCAGAAAATGCCTAAAGTAATTAAAAAGAGATAACTGAAAGACTCACGGCTGTAGTGAAAAGCTTCACTCAATCCGCTAAAAGAATAAAGACTGAAAATCGATTTATCAAAATAGCCGAGAAATAAAAACAAATGAGCTAAAAGACTAACCACCGCCAAGATTAAGACCGGCTTTGGGATTATCTTGGCAGCGCTGGAGTCAGTCTCCAAAAAAAACAAAGCCCGAAAAACCAGATAAACCAGCGGGAAAAACAAAAAAATGGTTCTTTTCCAATAAATTAAATAAGCAGGGATTTGCAAACGGGTAATCACGGCCAGGAATAAAAACCCGACCATTAACCAATCGGTTTTATTGAAGCGGTGCCGGTTGATGATTAAAGCGGGCAGGGCGGCAGAAAAAGCCAAAAGCAAATA
Organism: uncultured Gammaproteobacteria bacterium; assembly: GCA_964612215.1. Lineage (GTDB taxonomy): Bacteria > Patescibacteriota > Microgenomatia > CAZTEW01 > CAZTEW01 > CAZTEW01. The sequence continues at coordinate 4,672 of CAZTEW010000019.1, read as the reverse complement.
AGGGTCAATTTTTAACAAGAGAACAATCAGCTCTTGAAAAGTCAACATTATTGCCGGAAAAAGCAAGACTGGTTTGGCAAATAAGTTAAAGTAGAAGCGGTACATTGGAGAAAAATATCTAAAGCTGTCGGAAAAAGCAAGAAGAGCCAGTAAAACAGCCAAGCCCGCCAATGAACCCACGATAATGGCTTTAATATTTTTAACCCCAGCTTTAGTTCTTAAAGACCAAAGGCATAAAAATAAAACCATCGCCAAATAGAACGAATAGCCGTCTAGTTTGACCACGATATTTAAAGCCGCCAAGAAAACCAAAAGCAAAACATCTCTATCTTGTAAATTTTCCCTGGACAGCCAATAAACTGCCAGGGGCATAAAAAATAAATATAAATTTTCAGAAAGAGCCGACCGATTCCAAACAGTCATTTCAAAATTAAAGGCGTAAACTAAAAGGCCCAGGAGAGCGAAAGTCCGGTTGGTCTGTTTTAAGAGCATTAAAAAGAAAAAAATCAGGCCGAGAAAACCGGCGATAACCGTCGGCAAACGGAATTGGCACAAACCAACGCCTAAGAAACGAAAAGTCCAATAAGTAAGAAAATTCTGGACAGGCACATAAACCATGGGTTGAAACCAGTTGCTGTATAAAGGCCATTGCTGGAAAAAAATCATATTTCTGGCATTATATCCGCCTGGTTTTTCTTCTATCTCCACGTGGGTGCTGGGCAAATCCGCTGCCAAAAATGCCAGCCGCGACCAAAGAATTAGGCCAAAAACTAATAAAACCAGACAGTAATATCTATTTTTCATAAATTACGCCGGGCTGAATAATCGCTTTTCCTTGGTAATCAATGTCCGTATCAGGCAGGAATAAAAAATACCCTTGGTATTGGCTCGGGTCAGTCTGCTCACCAGCCAAATATTGAAAAATGTCAAAATAGACGCTTAAGCTCTTGTTTGCCGCCGGCAAAAGTTTTAAATAAGCGACGCCGGTCAGAAAATCAGCGCTGACCAGATTCAGATTGGCGACCACTTTCTGTCCGTTTCCCGGAAACTCAGTTAACTGCCAGCTATTTAAATCAGGAGAAACGCCAATGACATAGTTTGAGTCTGTGGTTACTTTTAAGCTCAAAATCCCGCCCCGGAAACCGCTGGGCAAGTCCAACTTTAACACCTTTTCGGCGCTATTGTCCGGCATGAGCAGCTGGCCCCGCTCTAATAATTCCAGACTGGGATAAATTGACAAACGACGATGCAACTCTGACTCGATCTCTCTCTGATAGCCTTTGTCAAAAATATTGTTCGCCGCATAGCGATAGATTTCTCGCAAAACCTCTTGTTGCTGTTGGTAAGCTGCCGGCGGGGTTGTCTGCCAATGGATATAATTTTGATCTAAAACTAGATAGACTAAAACCAAAAAAAGGCTAAGTATGAAAACAGCGGCGCGCCTCATTTCTCAATCATCCCCTGAAAAACCTGATCATAGATTCGGTGCCAGTCATAATTCTGGATCAACTTAATGGCATTCAGCCGATATTTTTTCAGCTTTTGGCTGTCGGCCAGCATTTTAATGACTGCCTGAGCGATTGCCTTTTTTTGATAAGCGACTACCTGGCCGCAACCAGCTTTGGCAATCAACCTAGCATTATGAGGAACATCAGTTAAAATAATCGGCAGGCCGGCCGCTAAATAATCCTTGAGTTTGCCGGGATCGGCGTAATAAGTAAAATTCCTCTCTTGATCGCCAGTTGCATAAGGAGCAATCGCCAGCGCCGATTGCGAAATCAAAGCCGCCATTTTCTCATGATCCTCAATATAGCCCGCAAAAGTAATTCTAGCGGTCACGTTTTCTTTTTCGGCCAACTTCTGCAGCTCTGATTTGTATTCGCCTTTGCCCAGGATTAAAAAATGAAAATCAGGAATTTTTTTCATGATCTCCGGTATGGCTCTAATCACCAATTGCACGCCCTGTTTCTCCAGTAAATGGCCGGCAAACACCAAGGTTTGTTTTTTTACCCGGCTAAAAGGCGCTCTTTTGATTTCATCCAGCCAGACGCCCATAGACACGATTTTGCTTTTTGCCTGAGGCACTTGCCTGGCTTTTGCCATTCGCTGGGACAAACTCCAGACTTCATCAGCGCCAAGAATGCTCATCCAGTCAACCAAATGATAGATGCTGTTAATCAAGCGGTTTTCAAATCTGTGGGGCGCGTAATCAACGCCATAAAAAACCACTTTTTTTACTTGACCTAAATACTTTAAGACCACCCCGGCCAGGGCGTTTAAACTGTTGGCGCCAATAAATAAGTCCCATTTTTCTTTGGTCTGAAAAACCCGAAAAAGAGTCAGAAAAAAATGGCCTAAATAAAGAAAAGGGGATTCGGGAAAAAGCGGATGGCCGATAAACAAAAGTCGGCCAGCCGGATTCTTCTCTTTGAGGTATTTCACTACCGCCTGGGTTGGCCCGCTGGCAAAAACATGGGAAGCCACAATAATTTTCCGTTTAGATAAGTCCGGATAGATACTTCTCTTCATACCATTTGATGGTTTTCTTTAAGCCTACGGCTAAAGAAACCTTCGCCTGAAAACCGAATTCTTTTCTGGCCCGGGAAACATCCAATTGCCGCCGAGGCTGGCCATCAGGCTTAGTTTTATCCCAAATAATTTTTCCCTGAAAACCAATTAAATCTTTAATCATTATCGCTAAGTCTCTAATCTTAATTTCTTTACCTGAACCAATATTCACTGGTTCTGGCTTCTGATAATAACAAGTTGCCAAAATAATCGCCTTAGCCGCATCCTCAACATATAAAAACTCTCGACTGGCCCGACCAGTCCCCCAAACCTTAATCGAATCTATTTTTTTTAATTTTGCTTCATGGGTTTTTCTAATCAGGGCCGGAATAACATGTGAGGTTTTTAAATCGAAATTGTCTCCTGGCCCATAAAGGTTAACTGGTAAAAGATAAATAGCATTAAAGCCATATTGCTGGCGATAGGCTTGAGCTTGAACTAAAGCCATTTTTTTAGCCAAGCCGTAAGGAGCATTGGTTTCTTCTGGATAGCCATTCCAAAGATCTTTTTCTTTAAAGGGTGCCGGCGTGTTCTTCGGGTAAGCACAGACAGTGCCGATGGCGACAAATTTTTCGACGCCGGCTTTCCGCGCTTCTTCCATCAACTGAACTCCCATAATTAAGTTGTCATAAAACTGCTCGCCGGGCCGCAGGCGATTAAAGCCAATGCCGCCGACTTTAGCGGCCAGATTAATGACAATTTGCTGGTCCTGGACAACCCGGCGGCAATTTTTCAGTTGATGCAGATCATTATCCTGGCTTCGGGGAATAAAAATATTTTTGGGCGGACAACCGATTTTTAGCAGCTGGCGCCAGACATAGCCGCCCAAAAAACCAGCGCCGCCGGTCAGAAGAATTTTCTTGGTCGTCAGATTAATTCTGTTCATTGGCCAAATACCAATCAATAAACTTTTTCATGCCTGCTTTGATGTCTGTTTTAGGCTGATAATGCAAAAGCTTTGCCGCTCGACCAATATCTGCTGCGGTCAAGGTTAGATCACTAACTTGTTTAGGCATTTTTTCTATTTGGGCTTTTTTATTTAATAGTTTTTCGATTAAACGAATTAAATAATTCAGGGTTACGGATTGACCGCTGCCAAGATTGATAATGGCGTAATTAAATTTTTTATCCAACACCGCAGTTAAACCATTAATCACATCGTCGATATAAACATAGTCCCGCTGGCTTTGGCCGCTGCCGAATTTTTTTAGCGGCTGGCCGCGGCTAATCGCTTGGGTAAATAAAAATGGGGCCATGTCTTCCCGACCGTGCGGCCCGTAAACTGTAAAAAGACGAAAAATAACTGTTCTTAGTTTAAATAGATAATGATAGGCTTCAATCAAAAGCTCTGCTGACCTTTTACTGACCGCGTAAGGTGAAATTAAACGGCTAGTCTGACTATCTTCGTGGAAAGGAGATTTTTTTTGCTGACCATAAACCGAGGAAGATGAAGTAAAGAAAAAATCTTTGGTTCCATATTTAACCGCGGCTTCCAGTAAATTCAAAGTTCCTAAAACATTAGTTTGAAAATAGGTTTGAGGCTGTCTCAGGCTTTCTCTGACGCCTGTTTTCGCGGCCAGATGATAAATAGCCTTCGGCTGTTCTCGCTGAAAGACTTTTTCGAGAGCCTGTTGATGATTAATATCTACCAGATAGAACTTAACTCCTTGCCTATACCTCACCTGGTTGATAGGCGATCGCCTATGATCTAGATTAACTACGCGGTGGTTTAAGTGAATTAATTTTCTGATCAAATGCGAACCAATAAAACCACTGCCACCGGTCACCAGAATTTTCATGATATGATAACTATTATAACATTTATAAAATTTATAAAATTTATTATGAAACTTAATCGCTCGCAGAAAAAATTTCTCAAAAAAAACTTAAAAGTTCTTTCTCTTAAAGAGATCAGTCAGGCATTAAAAGTTCCAGAAAAAGAGCTTCAAAATTATCTCCGGTCAATTTGGCCAAAAGAAAAATATGATAAATTTGGCGTCAAAGCCGAAGCGCCCAAGAAGCCTGGAATTAATAAAAATCATCTTCTCTTTCTCTTTCTCCTCGTCATCGCGGTTTATTTTAACTCCCTGAAAAATGATTTTGT
>CAZTEW010000018.1:8516-12956 GCA_964612215.1 uncultured Gammaproteobacteria bacterium | reverse complement strand
GAATAATTTTGTCAAGGAGTAATTTTAATGAACATTAAAACCGAGGCTCGCGGCGAGATTCGTTTAGAAAAAGAAGGAAGAAAAACCACTGTATTGGGAGGCCGTTTAGATGTGAATCTCAAAACAGACTGTTTCACTGGCAGGATTTGGGTTCGCAACCAAGGCAGACAAAGAGCAATCCCTCCTGCTTCTTCTCCAATGGATATCGTTGTTGTTGAAAGACATCAACCGACCACTGGAGAATCAAGTGCAGTGATGACCAGACAAGGAACGACAAAGCCAAACAGAGATCATATTGTCCATCTTTTTGTCGAACAATTAGGTTGCGATCAACCAGCCATTATTGCGGCTGGCGTTACCAGAGACGGATTTAAAGTTTTCCAAGGAGAAGTTGAGATTACCACTGGCGGCAGCGCTGTCGTCACTCCCGGCCAAGGCGCTCAAGGCAGTGTGACGGTTAAGATTACCTGAACAGAGAAAGTTTTTATCTTCCGCCTCTCGCTCGGGCAATTTGGCTTCTAGCTGCTTTAATTCTTTGTCTTCCTGCTTTTAATTGCTCGGTGGCGGCCACCGCGGTCAAGCTGTCTTCACCACCTGGCGCTGTCCAACCCGCAACCACCGTCCCGCCTTCTCTGGCTGTTTGTTCAATCGCGGTGGCTCTTCTGAAAACCCCATAATTCTCACCAAGTTCATCAATCGCAATCTTTTCTCCTCTGGCTCTAATCGGCGCTCCGGCTCGCTCTTGCAAAGCCTCATTGACTTCAGCGCCAGGAGTAAGGCCGGCAAAAGCCGCTTGCTGAACTAAAATTCCTCTTTCTATTTCTTCTCTTAAATGAAGCCGTTGAGGAGAATAACTTCCTGTTGCTCTGTTTATTCTTCGGAAAGTCTCTTCATCTAGATAAACCCCATCTAAGGCTTTTTGTAACTCAATATGAGCGACTGCCTCTATCTGGTCAATCACCCCTGGAGCTTGAAGAGCGTCTGCGCTAGAAACTTGAGGAAAAGTCGCCAGAGCCGCGGCGCCAAGAGTCTGACCAACCAAATTGGTGACATCAGCATCTTTTGTCAATTCAACACTCGCACCTAATTTAATTTTAGTTGCAATATCGCGGGGGTCTAGAACTTGAAGAACAGCATAGGGATAACATTCCCATTCAGAACCATCTCCGCAACGAACGCGAATTTTCTTGTCTTCAAGGTTAAAGGTCTGCGGCCTTTCGGAGAACGCCGCTATTTTTTCTACTCCAGGAAATCTAAAAACAACGCCTGGCTCCAAAACTTTATCTTGGACGCTACCGCCAACAACCCTCAACGCTCTTTCCCCTGGCTCAACTATTCTGGCAAAACCAATTGGTTCTACTGCGGCGCCAGCAACGGCCCGGATTAGATCTCTAAGATAGCTTTTTCTTTCTCCCATTTTTTAAAATCTCACTCTTCTTTCAAATTGATCAAGATTATGCCGCCATCTTCTAAATCGACCGCGATTTTTTTCTTTTTCTTCTTGCCTCTTAGTCTCTGCTTGATGAGCAGTTACTGCCTGCATTGTCGGTGTCAAATATCCACCAGCGGCGCATAATCGATGATAAAGACCGGCTACATCTTCTACTCCGGCGATGCCGGAATTTACGGCCGCAACACCAGTTGCTAACAAATCAGCGGCAGTTCTTAAAGCGGCGGCGCTTTGACTTTCGTTTAAATCAGCTAAAACTTGTTCTAATTGAGCGCCAGGAGCGGCTCTCACCGTCACGCTAGTCCCTGTTGGCGTTGGTTGTTCTAAAGGAATGCCAGCGATTTTGGAACCAAGTTTTCGTCTGACTTTTTCTACAATGCTCATTTTGCTTCTTTATCCTATATCATAAAAAAACAGCTCTGTCAATGCTTGACAGGCATTAAGGACTATGATATAGAAATAAAATATGGGATTAAAACAACTTCTAGGCGGTCAACAGCCAAGCAGGAGTAGTTATGAAAAGGATTTCAGTCATGTCGCTAGGAAAGCGCTTCAGTCGCCCTTAGCCGCCATGCCTGACGTCCTAGCGATGAAAAGCATGGAAAGTCTTTTAGCGGCAGGAGCCAGGGCTGGAGTTTCCAGGCTTCGCGTCAGTCCGCCAGATATATCTTACCGCTCTCTCCGGATTTTTAACAGAGGCTCTTTATCAATGCCGGAAATGGGGTTTTCCGCCCAAGGATTGACTGTTATCAGGATAAAAGAAACCAAAATCACTGGCAGGGGGTTTGATAGCGAATGGTAAGATTTCTACAAAGAAAGCTCAAACTTTCTCCGCTTAGCCTCTTTGGCAGGCAGCGATTTGAAAGCCCTCTAAGTCTTAACGGCAAAGAAAGAAGGGTTTGGCCGGTAATTGATGAAATCACAATGACAGAAGTTGAGGGCGATAATTACTCTACTGAAGAAGTCGTCTTTAAAAGATTTGGCTTACCTTTTCGCCGAGAATCAGAAACTTCTATCTTCTAAAACAATTTTGCTTTTCGAGCCAATTCTTTGAAGTTCATTTCACAGCAGCTAATTTAGTCTGGCCAGTTAGTTTCGTTTGAAAACCTAGCGCCATGAATGGCAATCCCGGCGGCCATTTTTTTAGGCTTTATGCCTCTGGGAACAGGTCTGACTCCCGCCCTCATTTGTCCCGCTCTTGATACTAAATCCTCGGCGGCGGCTCTACAAGCTTCGGCTGGGTCTCCCCGTTTCTCCCAAGCATCAGCTCTTCTCGCTTGATCATTGGCCCAAGCTTCTACCATCTCTATTTGTCTTCCAAATGCGCCAATCACGGCGCTGGAAAATCCAATGGTTGCTTTAGGCAATTTTGCCGCGAAATCGACGGCCTTTTGCTCTGGTGATTTACCAAATAAACTCATTTTATCTCACCTCCATTCTTAACTCTGTCTGTATCTGCTTATATTTATCATATTATGGGGCAATTGTCAACCCGATTAAATTTCTGCGGAAATTTGCGCGGGTCAAATTTTGCTTGACTTTGGGCCGGGAGTTTTTTATGATAAGGATGTGAGGAAAGAAGAGTTGGAGTATGAGCCGGTTGGGGTTTGTTTGTTGCTTGAAGCAGAGGTGGGTGGCCGGAGAAGGTCGGTTACTGATGAAGACGGTAAAAGATACTCCAAGCCGAGACAAAGAGCTTGGCTGCTTCGCGGCGCTACCGGCAGTTCTCTTTCTCCTGACGACAAACTAATTATCTTGAGCGCAAACTACAACGCAGCTGGCCAACCAGCAATTCCTGTTGATAAATTAAGAGCTTTCCCGCCCACAACTGTTGATCTCCCCGAGGTTCGGCGCGCCCTGCGCCGCAGTCGGGCTTGACATTTGCTTCTTCTTGGGTTAAACTTCATTTCAGTTAACACACAAAAATATACGATAAATGAAATTGATTACTGTTCAACGCCAACTGGAAGAAGCTAATCTCAAGATTTTTACGCCGCTTGAGTTTCAGCGGCTTTTTGGCGTCAAGCCTAACACCAGCCAGAAGTTTTTAGAAAGAAATGCTCGCCAAGGATATTTTGTCCGCCTGAAGCGCGGGCTCTATGCTTTTAAGGAGTTAACGCCTTTCCCTTTTCAGGTCGCTAATCAGCTCTACTATCCTTCTTATATTTCTTTCGAATCCGCTCTTTCTTTTTACCAGCTGATTCCGGAAACAGTTTATTCAATTACTTCAGCGACCACCAAGCCAAGTCGGGAATTCCACGCTCTGGGCCAGCATTTTACTTACACCACCCTGAAAAAATCAGCTTATCAAGGATACGAACCGAGACAGCAAAACGAGGCGACGATCATTATTGCCGAACCAGAAAAAGCCTTAGCCGATATGCTTTATTTGGTCAACCTCGGCAAAAGAAGGCTGCCTGGACGGGTGGATTTAAAGAAAATCAATCAAGCAAAATTAAAACAGTTTTTAAAAGTTTTTCAGCGCGCTGGTTTAAAGAAAACCTTTGATGATTTCCAGAAAGTCAATTGAAAAAGTCGCCATTAAGTCGCAAACAAGCCTGGAGAATATTGCCCGGGAATATCTGCAGCATCTTTTTCTGCGGGCTTTTTATCAAGAAAAAAAAGCCGAAGCGATTCTTTTTAAGGGCGGGACTGCCCTGCGGCTGATTTATCAAAGCCCCAGGTTTTCCGAAGACCTGGATTTTTCCGGCTTTAAAATTTCAGTCAGAAAAACCGAGGATTTAATTGAAGCCGCATTGATTCAGATTAATCGCGAAGAGAAAATCGAGTTGAAAGAAGCCAAGAAAACCACTGGCGGCTATCTGGCTAAATTTCAGGCTTTGATTGGCGGCATTAATGTCGGTGGCAAACTGGAAATTTCTTTCCGATCCAAAAAGCCCATTTCCGGTCAAATCTTGACTATTACCAGTCAGTTATTATCGCCTTATACTTTATGCGCTTATCCAGAAGAAAGATTAGTTCAAGAAAAA
>CAZTEW010000018.1:0-8416 GCA_964612215.1 uncultured Gammaproteobacteria bacterium | reverse complement strand
GGGCCGGATTAAAAATCAGTTTGCAAACCGAGGAAGTCAAACAAATCATTAAGAAACTGGCAAAAAGAAATGATGATATTTTTAGTCAAGAACTAAAAAGATTTTTACCCGAGAGCCATCATGGACTACTGAAAAATTTCCCGATAAGCTTGAAAAGAGAGCTGGAGCGATTTGACTCCTCGGGATGATTTGGGTATAATCTGGTTTTAGTGATTGATGATTTCGGACCTTATCATCGTCTCACTCACCGCTATCACGCGGATTTGATTGCTCTTTGGGGTGAAGCCAATCGTCAATACCAAACCGACAAAGCCAAAATCAACCGCCTGATTAAAATCATTCCCCGCAAGCACCGGATTGAGCGCTTTGTTTTTCCGACCGGTGAAAAAGAAAATCTGAGTCAAACCATGATTCTCGCTCTCCGGGAAGGCTGCTGGGTCGGTCTGCGCAGCTGCTATCTTTATCAGCCTTTAGGCAAAGCGCCCTGGATTATGGGCATGAAATCTAGAAAAGCGGTGCAGTGTTTTTTCAGCCCCAGAAAAAAAGGCCAGCGCCGGGTCTGGTTAGGCACGCCGGCAGCCTATCACGAATGGCTAGCTGACCCGGGCCTGAAAGAAATCGTGGTGATGTTCAATCCGGCCCAGCTTTGTCCGAAATATAAAAAAGAGCACTTTGTCGGCCGGGTGGAGATTTTCGGCTCCCAATTGCGCACTGAAATCCGGCTCAACACTGACCAGTTGCGGGATGCTGACTCCAGTGTGGAAAGATCAGATTTGATTATCGCCACTATGGAGCTTAAAGACACTTTCCGTTTTGAAAAAGGACCGGTAGTCGCTTCTTTCGGCCGCCGGTATTTTAAAACTAAGACGCCCCGGCCGAAAGAAAAAACCATTAAAATGCTTAATGGCGTCTTCGGCGAGTTCCGGCCGGAAAACCCGGCTTACAAAAAAGTCATCAGACCCAGTGTTCTCCAGCTCAGCCACGAAATCATCAGCACTGTCCTGAACGAGTGGTGCGAGGCGCCGTTTAACCTTTACTACCGGCTTCAGGCTTTGCGCGAATTCGGCTTGGGCACGATCGAATTCCAGGGCCGTATCGAAAAAAACCGGATTGGCTGGATGTTGGTTTACGACCTTCGCGGCGTCCGGGAAGTGGCCAAGCTTATTTGACACTGGTGTTATTATAATGAAAGCATGGTCAACGTTCAAGAATTATTAACCAGAGCCGCTCAATACGATGAGTTAGCCGCTTCTTTAATGCCTGCGGCCGAGCAAGAATATCAAAGGTGGTTAAGTGCAAGAAGCTCTTTTGTTAATGCTGAAGGAGAGCCCATTCTCCCGCCGGCCATTGCCGCTTTGGCTGGTTTAAGAGATGCCGCCAAACATTCAAGAGACTTAGCCGCTGCCCGAGAAAGATAGTTTTAAAAGATGCCTGGACAGGAGCGGGAAAGAGAATATAGGCAAGGCTTGGAAAGATTAATTGGCAAGCGGTTTGTTGTTGATATTGAAAAATACGAAGGAAGATCAGGCCGGTTGATTGGCATTAGAGAACTGCAAGCAGTCGGCGCCAGAACTCCCGAGCCCTTTTTTGTTGCCACCCACGAAGCTTTTGAAGAATATAAGATCCAGGGAATGACAGCAGAACTTCGCCAGCCTCTCCTTGAGGCTTTTCAGCAAATTAGAGCCGCTAATCCCAATCGCGGCGCTTTTGTCGGCTGGAGAACAGAAACGGCTGGCGGTCCAGTCCCTGGTCCAAGAACTACCGCCATTACTGATCCAGGAAATTTTCTCCACTACATTGAGTCTTCTTGGCAATGGGGCATCAATCAGGGCTATCACCAACAACCAGGCACGGAAATCGCCTTAGCTCTTCATCCTTTTCTTCATGCTGGTCAAGAACCCAGACCGTCAGAGTTTTTTCTTTGGCCGGGTGGCGACGCGGCTGTTTTGATCGATGGCAAAACCCAAGTTAGGGCTACTTACGGCGCCGACGAGTCAATCCAGGGATTTGCTTGCGATGTTTTTTTTGTCCAACAAGGAACAAGGAAAACGATAATTACTAAAAACCTGCCTCCTAAAGAAGAAACTTTAAAACCAACAGAAACTGGTTATGAAAAAGTCAGCATTCCTCCTGAATATCAAGACCGCCAAACTCTTACTGATTCTCAAGTTCTCCAGGTTGCCGAAATTATCGCTCGCTTAAATGCCAGATATCCTGGTTTTCATCGGGTGGAATTTATGCTCCAGGAGGAAGGCGTCATGGTTCGAGAATGCTGTCCTTACTACCCTGAACCGGAAAGTCTTGTCTTTCTTCAAGAACCATTAACCGCACCGGCGACAGTGATTAATGACGAAAAAGATATTGACCGAGTCAATGGCCCGACAGCCATTGTTTTTCTCCCCCAAAGTCTTTTCCAGGAAAGAAAAGTCGCTGATATTTCTCTTTTGTTAGTCAGCCGCGCCAAAGAGAAAGATATTAAGATGGCGGTCTTGGCTTGGGGAGAATTATTAACTCAACATATGACCAAAAATTTCCGTGATGCTCAAATCACCGTTGTTTTTATCGGTGATCGAGAAATACCAGAAGGCAAAGAAGTGCGAATCTTTCAAAAAGAAGACGGCCAGCCTGTCTGGGAAATTAGCGGTAAGAAAAAAGAAATAGTGATTGATTTAGATCAAACTCGAGCTCAAGATCCAAATCTGGTTGGTGAAAAAACCGCTAACGTGGCTATTCTTCGGGCCAAGGGCTTGCCAACTGTCCCTGGCTTTTGTGTGACCATCCCGACCCTAGATCAACACCTCAAATCTTTAGGATTAAGAGAAATGGCTGATCAGCCTCAAAGAATTAGGAAAAAAATTCTTGATTCTCCCCTGCCTTCAGAAATCAGCCAAACAGTTCAAAAGGAATTAACTCGGTTTCCTGGCCAGACCTTTGCCGTTCGTTCTTCTTCTGCTCACGAAAATATTGCCGCTGGCCAATTTGAAACCAGGCGTGATGTTTCCCCAGATAATGTTCCGAAGGCCATTAAAATTTGCCTGGCCTCTCTTTTTTCTCCGGCGGCGCTGGTTAGCGCTCAAAGAAATCATATTAGAGAAAACGGCATGGCAGTTTTGATTCATCCAATGGTTCAGGGCCCGGGTGGTGTTATTTATACCAGCCTAGGAGAAATCATCATCTCCAGCGCCGAAACAGCCGAACTTGTCACCTCTGGCGCTGAAGCCTCGCCTCAGAGAATTACTCTCGACAGAAAGCTCAAAATCAAGAAAAGAACCGGTCGGGAAATTATTAATCCTGAACAAGCCAGAGATTTAGCCGAAATTGCTCTTCAGGTAGAAGAAATTTTTGGCACTTCTCAAGACATTGAATGGACAATTAATGAAGAAACAGGGAAGATTGTCCTTCTTCAGGCTCGTCCTCGTTAAAATAAACTTGGCATTAAGACGCGCTTAATGTCTTGAAGGGTAACGGCGGTCATTAAAGTCAGGAGAATGACCATGCCGATGGTGTGGATGATTTTTTCGAATCTGGGCTGGGGTTTTTTGCCGGTCACGGCTTCGATGGCAATAAACAACAGCCGGCCGCCGTCCAAAGCCGGAATCGGCAAAAAGTTTAGAACCGCCAGATTAACTGAAAGCAAGCCTAAGAATTGCAGCAGGGCCAAAAAACCGTGCTTGGCTGCCTGGCTGGTCACCTGAATAATCCCCACCGGCCCGGCCACATCCTGAGGAATTACCCACTGAAACAAAAGCCGGTAAAATATCTGAGCCACGCCAAAAAGAATGGTGATCAGCCAACTGCCGGTTTCTTTCAGACCGAACCAAAGAGCTAAAAATGGCCGCTGCCACCAAACCGGCTGGATAGTCTCGCTGTCGCTGATCACCACTCCCAGCGGCCCTTCGCCGGCCGGCGGCGTCTCCCGAGGCACCACTGTCGCGGTCAAAATCTGACCCTGCCGCTCTAATTTAAGTTCGACTTCTTCATCCAGATGCTGATTAATAAAAGTGACAAATTCCTGATTACTGGTAGTCACTCCTCCGAGGTGGCCCGCAGGGACTCCTCGGAGGTGGGACGACAAAATTCTGTCGCCGGCCTGGAAACCCGCCTCGTCGGCGGGCGATCCCGGAGAAACAGCTTCAATTTCCACAAAACCTTTGCTTCTGGGAATACCAAGAACGCCGAAAACCAAAGAAAAAGCCAGCACCGCTAAAAGCAAGTTCATGATAATGCCGCTGGCGATAATGCTGGCCCGCACCGACTTCGGATAATCAACTAAAGCGTCTTCGTCGATTTTAACAAAGCCGCCGAAAGGAACAGCGTTTAAAGAATAAACCGTTCCCCTGTGTTTAACGCTGACCAGGCGCGGCGGGTAGCCTAAACCGAATTCTTCTACGGCTAAACCGGCTTTTTTAGCCGCCAAAAAATGGCCCAGTTCATGGACAATGACTAAAATAGATAAAACGAATAGAGAAATAAGCAAAGCCATACTTATAAAACTCAAATGTCAAATGTCAAAACCACATCTCAAATCCTTAAATCTAATATATTCATATTTTAGTTTTGACATTTAAGTTGTAGTTTTGAGTTTTGAGTTTTGAGTTTTGAGATTTATGAAAGTTGATCTTGTTTTGCTTTACCTAAAACCTCCACTTTCTCGATAAACTCGTCATGCATTTTTTGCAGTTCTTCCCGGCCGCGATAAATATCATCCTCAGAAACGCCAGCGCTATCTTTCAGCGCATCCATCTCAGACTTGATCTCATTGCGCAGCTGGCGGATAATTTTCCGGCCGCTTTCCGTTTTCTGCTCCACCAGCTTTTGCACTTCAAGCAGTCTTTCCTGAGTAAGAGCTGGGATTTTTAACCTGATAATTTCTCCGTCAACCGCTGGCGTCAGCTTTAAATCAGACTGCTGAATTGCCTGGCTGATTTTTCCTAAAATCGCTTTATCCCAAGGATTGATGATAATCTGCTGCGGGTCAGGCGCGGTAATGCTGGCCAGCTCACGGATAGTCAGCAGACTGCCTTCATAAGCCGCCACTTGGATTTTCTCGACCAGCGCCGGCCTGGCCCGGCCCAATTCCGCCGCGGCTAAATCCTCCCTGACAATTTCCAGGGCTTTAATCATCTTTTCCCGAGCTTGATGAAGAATGTCCTGAATCATACTGCTAGTCTGGCAAATTTCTCGACTCTGATGTTTTCACCGAACTTGGCAATGGCGCTGTCAATCAAATCGCTGATTTTCTTTTGCGGATCGCGGATATATTCTTGCTTCAGCAAAACACTGACATTTTTCGGGTTCATCGAAACAATCTGGAGACAAATTTCCTGGGCCAGCTGCTGAAATTCCTGATTCCGGGCCACAAAGTCAGTCTGACAGCTCAACTGAAGAATGGCGCCGATTTTAGCACCGCTGTGGATATAGCTGTAGATTAAACCATCACCCGTTTCTTGGTTTTTTTTCTTGGCGGCCCGGGTCAAGCCTTTCTTCCTTAACCATTCTTTGGCTTTCTTTTCATCGCCGCCAGCTTCTTCCAGCGCCATTTTACAATCCATCACCGGAGCTACGGTTTGATCTCGTAAAGTTTTAATTTGATCTAATTTTGATTTTTGCATCGATGATCGCTTGGGCTATCCGGCTGACGATAAATTTAATACTGCCGACGGCATCATCATTAGCTGGAATCACATAATCAATTTCGCTGGGATCGGTGTTGGTGTCGACGATCGCCACCACCTTGATGCCTTTCATTTTAGCTTCTTTCACTGCCGCCGCTTCTTTTTTGGCGTCAACGACAAAAATAGCGGCCGGCAAGTCCTGAACATCAACGATGCCGCCAAAAAAACGCTCCAGCCTGGTAATTTTCCGGTCAAGCAAAATATTTTCTTTTTTGGTATATTTTTCATACTCGCCTTGCTCTTTTTTCTCTCGCATTTCAATTAATTTATCAAGACTTTTCTTGATTTGCTGCCAATTAGTGATCGCCCCACCCAGCCAGCGTTCAGTAAGATAAGGCATCCCGCAACGCTTGGCTTCTTCTTCAACAATAGCCTTAGACTGACGTTTGGTGGCAACAAAAAGAATTTTCTCGCCCTGGCTGGCCAGCTGACTGACAAAATCAACTGCCTTTTCTAAGGCTTCTTTAGTTTTCGCCAGGTCAAAAATATGAACGCCGCCGCGAACTGTCCAGATGTAGGGTTTCATCTTCGGGTGCCAGCGCTTCGCCTGGTGGCCAAAGTGAGAACCAGCTTCCAGGAGTTCTTCCAAAGTCACTTCAGTTTTCTTTTTTGCCATAAACTGATTTTACCACATTCTCCAGTAAACAGACAACGGTCATCGGGCCGACGCCGCCAGGCACTAAACTGACAAAAGCAGCGACTTCAGCGACAGCAGGTTCGACATCACCTTTGGTCTCGCCAACATCAATCACCACCGCGCCTTTTTTGACCATCTCTTTTTTAATCAAACCGGCTTGACCAGTAGCGCTGATTAAAATTTCGGCCCGCCGGGTATGTTGGTTCAAGTCGCGGGTCGTGCTTCGGCAAAGCGTCACGGTCGCGCCTAAATTGGAGAGCGCCATCGCCAATGGCTTGCCGACCAGATTGCTGGCGCCAACCACCACTGCCTCTTTACCCTTCAACAGGTAGTCACTCCTCCGAGGTGGCCCGAAGGGACTCCTCGAAGGTGGGACGGCAAAAATTATCGCCAAAACCGCCTTGACCGCCGCCGGGTAAAATCGCGGTCTTCCCAGCAAAACCAGTCCTAAATTTTTAGGGTGAAGACAATCAACATCTTTTCTCGGATCAATCGATCGCCGAATTTTCAATTCGTCAAATTTTTCCGGCAACGGCAGTTGAATAATTAAACCATCAATCCCTGAATCAGCATTTTTTTCTTTGATAAAGTTAATCACTACTGCTTGGTTCGCTGATGCGGGAAATTTTTTCACCTCCACCTTAATCCCGACTCTCTCCCCGGTTTCTTTCTTTTTGGTCACATAAAGCTGGCTGGCTGGATTATCACCCACCAAAACAATGACCAGCCTCATCGGCTGGCAGGCCAGTTTTGGCTTCTGTTTCAACTTCGCCACCTGCCGCTTTAAAGCCGCTTCTTTCTCCAGCGCCAGCTTATTGCCATCAAAA
The DNA here is from genome assembly GCA_964612215.1 of uncultured Gammaproteobacteria bacterium. Classification (GTDB taxonomy): domain Bacteria; phylum Patescibacteriota; class Microgenomatia; order CAZTEW01; family CAZTEW01; genus CAZTEW01. Next base: position 1,277 of record CAZTEW010000018.1, on the reverse strand, counting down.
ACAATCGCCATGATTAAAACTAATTATACCAAAAGCTCTTGTGATATAATATCTATTACTTGGAATGGTGAGTAAACGGGAAACAAGACTCTTTGGTAAGGTGGAATGGTTAACAGTGACTGGAAAAAATCAGGAAACGCTCAAAATTCCGCTTGGCTTTCGCGTTCCTCGAACCTGGCAAGGAAGCACCTCTGAACAAATTCTGAATAGTGCCGAGCAGGTCATCTTACAGGGAGGCAACGGTCGAATGAGAGCCGCTCAATGGGCTGTTAGTCATCTTCAAGAAGAAATTGCTAAAAGAATCTAAATTAAACCACTGGAAAGCGCTGACAGAAAGACGTAACTTCTTTTTTAATCTTGCTGGTTGATTTCCCGCTTAAAACCGCCTCAATCCACTGAGTAATCTGTTTCATTTCTTTTTCTTTCATCCCCCGAGTAGTAACGGCCGGCGTGCCTAAACGGATGCCTGAAGGTTTAGTCGGCGGATTCTGATCAAAAGGAATCGTATTTTTATTGACAATGATGTTGGCTTTCTCCAATTTAATCGCCGCCTCGGCGCCGCCAATTTTCTTGTTTCGCAAATCAACTAAAATCAGATGATTATCAGTCCCGCCAGTGATCAAATCAAAGCCGCGCTCCTTTAACTCTACGGCCATAACTTGAGCGTTTTTCACTACCTGCTGACCGTATTGCTTAAAAGCTGGCGTCGCGGCTTCGGCCAGGGCCACGGCAATAGCGCTAATCGTGTGTTGATGCGGCCCGCCTTGCAAACCCGGAAAAACCGCGCGATCGATTTTTTCCGGCAAGTCTTTATCTTTTACCACTCCCCTCTTAGTGACCATAATCATCGCTCCCCTGGGACCGCGCAAAGTTTTATGAGTCGTCGTGGTGATGATGTGGCTGTAAGGCGCTGGCGAAGGATGAACGCCGGCAACGATTAAACCAGCGACATGAGCAATATCAGCAACAAAATAAGCGCCAATCTCGTTAGCAATCTGGCTGAATTTCTGCCAATTAAAAAAGCGCGGATAAGCGGTGGCGCCGGCCCAAATCAATTTCGGCCGGTGTTTTTTCGCCAGCCTCGCCACTTGGTCATAGTCAATTAAATTCGTCTTAGGGTTAACCGTGTACTGAACACTTTTAAACCACTTACCAGTAATGCTGACGCCCCAGCCGTGAGTCAAGTGGCCGCCGTGCGGCAGACTCATACCCATAATGACATCACCCGGCTGGCAGAGCGCGAAATAGACTGCTAAATTAGCCGGACTGCCGGAATA
>CAZTEW010000017.1:0-14247 GCA_964612215.1 uncultured Gammaproteobacteria bacterium | reverse complement strand
TGGCCAGGGTGTTTTCCGGAGCGACGGTGGGATTGGAGAGTGTGCTGATTGAGGTAGAATAAGTTATGATTTATTTATATGGCGATGAGTCAAACACACCGGGGGTTGATCCTTTTTGGGCGATTGGCTTCTTATTTTCCACTAATCCGTCTATTCACATGCAGGCAATTCAAAAAATTCGAAAAGACTGCAGTTATGAATACAGAGAACTAAAATACTCCTCTACTGATTATTCTCAAATTTTATACGCGGTGCGGTTAATTGATTATTTTATTTCTACCCAAGATCTTTATTACAAAATCATTATTAAAGATAGTCTGTATTTTGATAAATCTTACTTTGAAGATAACCGTTACCAGCTCAATGAAAAAGATATGGCTTATGTTTCCGCGTATGCCGAACTCTGTCGAAGCATTAAGGCTGAAAATTATGAGCAAAAGAAGAAGCTGTTAAATATTGACGATAAGGGTTTTAAAGGAAATGTTATTTTGCCAAAATTTCTTAAAGCAAAAGATTCCGCTGTTGTCCGGGTTTATAGACGAGACTCAAAGCAAAGAAAATTATTATTGGACGAGCCATCAATATCAGAAAATTAATGTCTTTTATTGGAAACCAAAAGCCTCTCGAGGTAAATCCCCCAGCTGAAGCTGGAGATAAGCCTCAAGAGGGCTTGGATATCTTTATTATATCACTAAAATAAACCTTTTTGTCAAGTGGCAAAAATTAAGCCTAATATAATTATTTTGTGCTAAACTGAAAACATGCTGGCCAGGGTGTTTTCCGGAGCGACGGTGGGGTTGGAGAGTGTGCTGATTGAGGTAGAGGTTGACGTCGCCAAAAAAGGCTTTCCCGGTTTGATGATTGTCGGCTTGCCCAATAAAGCGATTGAAGAAGCTAAGGAGCGGGTGCGGTCGGCCATCAAAAACACCGGCCTGAAATTTCCTGACGGCCGGATTACCATTAACCTGGCGCCGGCAGATCTACCCAAGCAAGGCCCGGCCTATGATTTGCCGATGGCCTTGGGATTGTTGATGGCTTCGGGCCAGATTGAAAAAGAAAGCGTCGGCCGGGCCATGGTTTTGGGCGAGCTTTCTTTAGACGGTTCTCTGCGCCACACTAACGGCATTTTGCCGATGGCCATCATGGCCAAAGAAAAAAAATTAGAGCAGATTTTTCTGCCGGAGATTGATGCTTCAGAGGCAGCCATTGTCTCGGGTATCAAAGTCATAGCGCTGCGGTCGTTGAAAAGCCTTTTTAATCATTTGACTGGTTTGCAGAAAATCCAGCCTCAGCCGCTAATTTCTTTTTCGCAGCTGCTGACCGAAGCCGTTCATGAATTTGACATGAAGGAAATCAAAGGTCAGGAACAGGCGAAAAGGGCTTTGGAAATTTGCGCCAGCGGCGGCCATAATTTATTGATGGTCGGCCTGCCGGGTGCGGGCAAAACTTTACTGGCCCGGACTTTACCGTCGATTTTGCCGGCCTTGACCGAGAACGAAGCTTTGGAAGTGACGAAAATTTATTCCATCAGCGGCCGTTTGGCCAGCGGCGAGTCAATAGTTAAAGTCCGACCGTTTCGCAGTCCCCACCACACCTCCAGCCGCATCGGTCTGATCGGCGGCGGCAGTCAGCCTAAGCCAGGCGAAATTTCTCTGGCCCACCGGGGCGTTTTGTTTTTGGACGAATTTCCGGAATTTCCCCGAGGTGTTTTGGAAGCTTTACGTCAGCCATTGGAAGACGCTGTGGTCACTGTTTCCCGGGCCAAAGGCCAGGCCCAGTTTCCGGCCCAGTTTATTTTAGTGGCAGCGGCCAACCCCTGTCCCTGCGGCCATTTGGGCGATCCGAAAAAAGAATGTCAATGTTCGTCCAGCCAAATCAGCCGTTACCAGAAAAGAGTTTCCGGGCCGATTATTGACAGGATTGATTTACACTTGGAAGTGCCGGCAGTCCAGGTAGAGAAATTAGTTAGTGAAAGCCAGGCGGAAAGTTCAAGTGTCATTAGAAAACGAGTTCAAAAAGCCCGCGACCGGCAAATTAAGCGCTTGGAAAAAACCGGCTTAGTCTGCAATGCGGAAATGACCAATCGTCAGGTCAAGGAGCTTTGTCCACTGACCACTGACTGCCTGCGGCTGCTGCATCAGGCAGCGAACCAACTGGGCCTTTCTGCCCGGGGATATTATAAGATTATTAAAATCGCCAGAACCATTGCTGATTTGGCTGGCGAGCAAGATATTACCACTGACTACCTGGCCGAAGCCCTGCAATACCGGCCCAAAGAAAGCATTTAGAATGAAATTTTACCAAATTATTATTTTTTTATTAGCTTTTACTACCTTTTTTTTATTACCCCCTGAAGTTAAGGCTATTTATACTCCATATAAGATTACTAATGATCCCACAACCGGGCACATAACAGCCGAAAACAACGCTTTTAAAATTGTCTGGCACTATTTATATATAGAGGCAGAAAAATGGGCTCAGGGTGGGGGGAATATATACGAGCTTTATGACAAGCGTACCGATCCACTGATGCAAATTAGCATCGTTCAAAATAAAGTTCATCCTAATGATACCGGAGGAACTGCACCTCAGGCACCTGGTCATGGCGGTCTAGGCTGCACAAAGACATATTATAGTCCTTCAACCGGAGCATACTACACAGCTTTAGATAATGGTTATAGTTATGGAAATCAAATGCAATCTAAAAGTTATACTGTCGATTCTTCGGGTAATGCGATCGTTAGTTTTATGTTGCCGGTTAACGATTTAAGCCGTCAACCGCTTTACACAATAAACAAAGATTGGATTGTTTCTCCTGACGGTGTTATTAGTCTGAAACTTACTTGGGTATTTAATAAGGAAATGTCCATCAATGAGCCAAGTTATAATTTTGCCTTTAATCCAAATTACAGCTGGAATCAAGTTGATCTGTTAGCTCATGGTTGGGATACCTCTGATCTTGGCAGCGACGGTTTACACAGCCCTCTTAATTTTACTTCAAGTCTTCCTTTGGGTCTTGGTTTGCTTAATACGGACTGGGGTAGCCCGGCTATTGCCCACGGGCAGAAATATACTCTTCAGCCGACTAATAACATGTCTAAAGTAACCGTTTGGATGGATAATAATGATCGCGGTTTTGAATCAGGAGGGATATTTAAGCTTCATTATGATATTTGGGGAGACGTTACGGCCAGCGTAGAGTTTAGTCGTTATTATCTTGAAGACTCTGCTTTTGGTTACACAGCCCGATGGTTTGGTTGGTGGGGCGGAGAAAACGAAAGCTCATACCCTGAGCGATATCGCACCGTTTCAGCCAATACGACATTTCAAGATACTTTTAAAATTCAAATTGAGTCCTCCAACCTTCCCCTGGTTCTTGGCGATACTAATGGGGATGGCGTAGTTAATATAAACGATTTAAAAACAGTATTATCTAATTGGTTGAAGGATCTGACCGGAATAATAGACCAATTTCCTGACGGTAAAATTAATTCTTTGGATTTTGTAACTGTAGTTAAATATTTACCTTAAAAAATACATCTTCCTCTATGTAAAAAACTATCTATTTTGTTCATCGTACGATTGCCGATTTGGCTGGTGAAAAAGAGATTAATTCCAACCATCTTGCCGAAGCCCTGCAATACCGGCCGAAGGCGGAAGAGTAATTTTGACCAAAATACCCAAGGTGTAGGTATGGTTACACCTCTAAGGTGTTAGAACAAATAACCACTGATCATCTGGTTGAAACTCTCCAATACCGACCGAAGAACAGCGAATTGTGAGTTGTGGTAAAATATACTCCATGGATCCGTTTCAGAGTTATTTGGCGCAGATTGAGAAGGTAGATAAAGTTTTGCAACTGCCGGCGCCGGTTAAGGAAAAATTAAAAACACCTGACAAAATCATCGAAGTCAATTTCCCGGTCAAAGTGGACAATGGCAAAACAAAAATCTTCTCGGGTTTTCGGGTGCAGTTTAATAATGCTCTTGGTCCGTATAAAGGCGGCATTCGTTTTCACCAGCAGGTGAATTTAAGCGAGGTGAAAGCTTTGGCGGCCTGGATGACGATTAAATGTAGCGTGGCGGATTTGCCTTACGGCGGCGCGAAGGGCGGGGTAATTGTTGATCCGAAAAAACTTTCGGCAAAAGAACTGGAGCGACTGGCGCGTGCTTATGCGCGGGCGATTAGCGCTGATATTGGCCCGGATGTTGATGTGCCGGCGCCGGATGTGAACACCAATCCACAAATTATGAGATGGATGCTTAGTGAATATGAGAAGATAGTTGGCAGGAAAATGCCAGCGACGTTTACTGGCAAGCCAATAGAAAAAGGTGGGTCTCAGGGTCGGACGGAAGCGACCGGCGCCGGCGGCGTGTATGTGCTCGCGGCGCTCGCTCAAAAATTAAAAATTAAAAATGAAAAATTTAAAATTGCTGTTCAGGGTTTTGGCAATGTCGGTTATTATTTTGCTTTACTAGCCCAGGAGTTAGGTTATCAAGTGGTGGCAGTTTCTGATTCCAGCGGTGGCGCAGTGAGGCTAGATAGTGCTTGGCAGATGGCGAAGGTTTTAAAATATAAGCAGAAAACTGGTTCGGTAGTGGGCTTTCCGGGAACGAAAAAGATTACTAATGGGCAACTCTTAGAATTGCCGGTTGATGTGTTAGTGCCGGCGGCCTTGGAAAACGTGATTACCAAGAAAAATGCCGCCAAAATTAAGGCAAAAATAATTATTGAAATGGCCAACGGCCCTATTGCCAGCGAAGCCGATCCGATTTTAAACCGGAAAAAAATTATTATCGTCCCTGATGTTTTGGCGAATGCCGGCGGCGTGACCGTTTCTTATTTCGAATGGTTGCAGAATCGTCAAAGAGAACGTTGGTCAAAAAAGCAAGTGATGGTAAAATTAAAAAAGCAATTATTAACCGCTTTTATGCCGATTTGGCAAGAAAGCCAGAAAAGAAAAATTCCTTTAAGAGACGCAGCTTATCTTTTGGCCGTGAAGAGAATTGTTGATTCGACAAAATGGAAAAACTGATTTTAATCGGCGGCGAAGCAGGTTTGGGCAGCGATCGAACATCGTTGTTAATTGCCGAAACTTTAACCGACCTGGGTTTTTATATTTTCAATTACCGCGATTATCCTTCGCTGATTAAGGGCGGTCATAATTTTAATGTCCTGAAAATTTCTGACCAGCCGGTTCATTCCCACGAAAACGAATTTGATGTCATTCTGGCTTTAGACCAGAAGACAATTGACATTCACCAAAAAGAGCTGCGGCCGGGCGGTTTTGTTTTGTCGGCTTCAGATTTAGATATTCAATCAGCTTTAAAAAAACTCAAAGCTCCCCAAATTTTTGGCAACAATGTGTTGCTTGGCGCGCTTTTTAAACTTCTGGGATTACCGCTGTCAGGGTTGGCAAAAACTTTTGCCAAACAATTTGGCGCCAAAGCCGAGTTGATGGAGAAAGCGGCCCGGGCCGGTTATACCATGGCAGGCGAGCCGAAGATAAAATTGGTTCCCGCCTCGTCGTCTGGAACTAAACAGCTGTTGAGCGGCAGTGAAGCCGTCGCTCAAGGAGCGATTGCATCAGGGATTGAGATTTACTTTGCCTATCCGATGACGCCGGCGACGCCGGTGCTCCATCTTTTGGCAAACCAGCCGGAAAGAGTCCGCGTTTATCAACTGGAAAATGAAATTGCGGTAGTTAACGCCGCTCTCGGCGCCAGTTATAGCGGCGCGATGACGGCCGTCGGCACTTCGGGCGGCGGCTTTGCTCTAATGTCAGAGGCAATGAGTTTAGCCGGCATGGCCGAGATTCCCTTGGTAGTTTATCTGGCCCAAAGAACCGCCCCGGCCACCGGCGTGCCGACTTACACTGCTCAGGCTGATTTGAAATTTGCTCTCAACGTTGGTCACGGTGAGTTTCCGCGAATCGTGGTGGCGCCGGCTGATCCTGACGAAGCGATCGTCCGGACCATCGAAGCGTTTTATTTGGCTTATAAATACCAGACCTTAGCGATTCTTTTAAGTGATAAGCATTTAGCCGAAAGCGGGACAACTTTTGCTAAATTTTCCCAACCGCGGGTTAAACCGGAGAAGTTTTTGCTGGCTCGACCGGGGGTTGATTATCAGCGGTATCGTTTCATTGAGAGTGGTGTTTCAGCGCGAGCCATTCCCGGCCAGGGGCCGGTGGTCCGGGCGACGAGCTATGAACATGATGAAATGGGTTACACGATTGAAGACGCAGCCGGAACAGTCAAGATGACTGACAAGCGGATGAAAAAGCTAATTGGTTTAAGAAAAGAAATTAATCAATTAGAGCCGGTCAGTTTTTACGGCCAGGGCAAAAAACTGATCATTGGTTGGGGATCAACTAAGGGTGCGATTTTGGATGCATTGCCAAGCCTGGCCAACTGGCGGTTGCTGCAGATTAGTTATCTCAGTCCGTTTCCGGCCGGAGCAGTGGCGAAAGCGCTTCAGCAGTCAGAAGAAGTAGTTTTGGTGGAGAATAATGTGACCGGCTTGCTAGCCGACGTCATTGCCGAGCAAACCGGCGAGATGATTAAAAAGAAAGTTCTCAAGTATGATGCGCGGCCTTTTACCAGCCGCGATGTGGTTCAGGGAATCAGGAGATTAAGTAAATGAAAATCCAAGATTTAAACACGCCGATAATTAATACTTGGTGTCCGGGTTGTTTAAACTTCAGCATTTTGACCGCGATGAAACAAACCCTAGTCGAGTTGTCGGCAGAGAAAAAAGTTCAACGCCAAAACATTGTCACTGTCAGCGGCATTGGCTGTCATGCCAAGATTTATGATTATTTAAATTTGAACAGCTTTTACGGTTTGCACGGCCGGGTTTTGCCAGTGGCCTTGGGAATTAAACTGGCCAATCCAAAATTAACGGTCATCGGTTTTGGCGGCGACGGCGACACTTATGCCGAAGGCATCAGTCATTTTGTCCACCTCTGCCGTTACAATCCGGACTTGACGATGATTGTCCATAATAATCAGGTTTTTGCCTTGACCACTGGCCAGGCGACGCCGACCACCGAGAAAGGTTTTCCCAGCAAATCAACGCCAAAAGGAGAGCCCAATAACCCGCTTAATCCAATCGCTTTGGCCTTAGTCAGCGGCGCTGGCTTTGTCAGTCGGGGGTCTTGTTTAGAGCCGGACCACTTAAAGAAATTAATTAAGGCCGCCATTCTTTATCCGGGTTTTGCTTTCATTGATGTGCTTCAACCCTGCCTGACTTATCATGACACCACTGATTTTTTGAAAAAACACAGTTATCAGCTAAACAAAGACGGCTATGAATTTACTCAGGCTCTAAAACTGGTTCTGGAATACGACTATTCTCTGAATCCTAAATCAAAAATCCCGATTGGTATTTTTTATCAACGTTGTTAAAGATTAGTTAAGGCTTCCAAGCCGGGGAGTTTGTTGCCGGCTAAATATTCCAGAGTGGCGCCGCCGGCAATCGAAACATGGGTGTATTTGAAAACCAGGTCGAACTTTTCGGCGGCCGCGGCCGTGTCTCCGCCGGCGAGGATAGTCGTGCCCTGATTCTCGCTTATCGCTTGAGCAATTTGCCGAGTGCCGTGGCTAAAGCGCGGGTTTTCATATTGGCCTAGCGGTCCATTCCAAAAGATTGTTTGCGCCCGGCGGATAATGGCGACATATTTCTTAATGGTTTTCGGACCGATGTCCCAGTTTCGACCGTTCGTCGTGATTGAGTCCACGGGCGTGATTATCTTTCGGCCCGGTTTTAAGACTTTCGCCCAGAAGTCATTGGTGAGAACATAATCAGCCTGAGGAAGCAGTTTTTTCATCGCCGGCATTTTATCTTCAACTTTAGTGCCGCCGATGACCAAAACAAACGGCGACTGCGGTTTCTTATAAAGAGAATCCAGAATGTTAATTTCCTTTTCCAGATAAGGTCCCATCACTGAAGTCAAATGGCGGGGAATGCCAGTCACCGAAGCATGAATCCGGTGGCAGTGGCCAAAAGCGTCTTGAACCATTAAATCGCCATTGCCCGCCAGTTTTTTAGCAAAACTATCATTATCCGTCTCTTCGCCCGGATGAAAACGGGTATTGTCCAGCATCACCATCTGGCCAGGCTTCATTTGGTTGATGAATTTTTTTACCTTGGGACCAACGCAGTCATCGAGAAAATAAACCTGTTTATTAATTAATCGGGAAAGCCTTTTGGCCACCGGCGCCAAGCTGAGCTCGGGAACGACTTTACCGCCGGGCCGCTCCAGCCAGGAGATAAAAATGATTTTACAGTTTCTCTCCAAAAGATAAAAAATCGAAGGAAAATAGGCTTTCAGCCGGATGTCAGAAACCGGGGTTAAATGACCAACCGCATCTTTTTGCAGCTTAATATTAAAGTCACAGTGGTGAATGACTTTTTTGCCGGTCAGCTTGACATCGCGAACGGTTTTCTTTTTCATCAATGAGTAAAGATAAATTTTGCCACCAGCGCCTGGCTGTTGGCAACCCCCAATTCTTGAAAGAGAAAAAGCAACTTTTGGTTGATTGCCTTTCGCAGTGCGGTTCTGGTTTTTTCCGGCAGAGACCAGCACTCCTTTTTGAAAGGTCCCCAGGCTTTTTTTCTTAACTTGTAGTGGAACTGTTCGTCGGTTTGTCCTGGCTGACGTTCATCAGCCGCCTTTTCATCCACCCAGCGATACATTTTCGCTAATAAATCCTTGGGAAATAAAGGGTGGTCGATGATGAGATTCTGAAATTCAGTTGCCAGGTGGATTTCCACGGCCTGGCTTTGAGGAAAGTGTCGGAAAAATTCAGCCGGTAAGGTGGAAGCGCCGTGCTGGACCGTACCGGCCAAGCCATAGCGCCGGCCGGCTTTGGCCAGTCTTTTTAAGGTGGCAAAATCAACGGCCACTTTGGCCAAACTGCCGTCAGGTAAAACCACGCCGCCGTGGTGGGTGCCGGTCTGGATGGAAATTTTGCTCAGACCGGTTAAGCCGGGTTTGAGGTTTTTCCGAAAGCCTTTCATGAAAGCGTGCAGTTCTGCTTCGGTAGAATTTTTACCGCCGATATGGTCGATTTCCGCGCCCAGAGTAATGGTGATGCCTTTGGGTTCTAGAGAACGACAATATTCAGCCAGCTCGGCCGTCAACAGATAATTGGTTTTTTGCTGAGCGTCAATGGTTTTTTTGGCATAATCAACCAGGGTAGAAAGATCAAGATCAATATTGTAAAAGCCGGCGCTGATGGCTTCTTTAATTAATTTTTTAACCGCTTTGATTTCAGCGGCGTTCTTAAGTTGAAAATGATCTCCCTGAATAAAAAGCGGTCCTTGAAAGCCTTCGCGAACCGCCGCGGCCATGACTACGGCCGCATATTCGCCTGGCGACTGGTCAGTATAGCTGATTTCTGAACGGGCGATCTCGAAAATGAAAGCGCTGACTTTTTGACTGAGAGCCGTCTGGAAAACCGCGCGGGCCGAATCGTAAACCAGACCCCGCAAATTAATGGCCGGCACGGTCAAATTAGGCGGAATCTTACCTTGAGCCCGAGCCGCATAGAGGTCATGAATGGAGGCCGGAAACATGCCTTTTTTTCTCGCCCAGTAAAAGATTTCTTGGCGCGCCGCTGCTGGCTTCGGACCGAAAACCGCCCGCCAGGCTAACTTGTCTATTCTCATAAAACAAATTTTATCAGAAATAGCCCCTCTTGACAAAAGAGAAGAAAAGTTCTAGTCTTCTTAATAGAAAAAAATTCTTACCCGGATGAACTATCTTGTCGGTCATCTTCAGGGCGTGGTGAAGATGATTGCCGAAGACCGGTACTGCATCGAAATTATTCGCCAAAATCAGGCAGTCATGGCAGCCTTAAAAAAAGTGAATGAAATGATTTTACGAAACCATCTGGAGACTTGTGTCAAAAAAGCCGTCGAAAGCCAAGATAAAAAAGAACAAGCCAAAGTTTTTAATGAAATTATTGATGTTTTTCAAAATTCTGACAAATAAAATGTCAAGCTGTTGTTCGAAGAAGAAATCAGGTGCTTTATCAGGTTTAATTTACGGCTTGATTCCGCATTTGGGCTGCATTGCCTTTATTATTCTTTCTGTGATCGGCGCGACGACGGCCAGCGCTTTTTTAAAACCGCTTCTTTTAAATCGCTATTTCTTTCACTTTCTCATTCTGCTTTCTTTAGTTTTTGCCACCATTTCCGCTCTTTTTTATTTTCGTAAACACGGCAGCGTGAGTGCTAAATATCTTTTGACTCTTTACGGGACGACCATCGCCATTAACCTGCTTTTGTTTATGGTCATTTTTCCGATCGCGGCCAATTTTGGCTCCAAATCAGTCGCCGAAGCGGCTGGGCAAACCTCGCTGCGTGTTGATATTCCTTGTCCCGGCCACGCGCCTTTGATTATTGACGAACTAAAAACAATCGAGGGCGTTGCCAGCGTCAAGTTCAGCTCTCCTAATTTGTTTTCGGTCAGCTATGATCCCCAAAAAACCTCCTCCCAAAAAATGCTGTCTTTAGCGGTTTTTAAAAGTTATCCGGCAACAGTAATCGCCGGTGGCCGATGAAGAAAACTTCTTTTCAGATTCAAGGTTCGCACTGCGCCAGCTGCGCTGGCAGAGAAACAGCTGCAGCCATCAAAAAAAACTGGCAGCGGTTTTGGTTCGGCCTGGCGCTGACCATTCCGGTTTTTGTGATCGCGACTTTCTTTTATAAACCGGAACTTAACTGGCTTCTTTTTATTTTAGCCACGCCGGTGCAAATCGTCTTGGGCTGGCCTTTTTACCGGGGCGCTTTTTTTAGCCTCAGGCAAAGAGCCGCGGACATGAATGTTCTGGTTTCTCTGAGCAGTTTGGCCGCCTATTTTTACTCTCTATTCGCCACCTTTTTTATCCAGGGCCCGGTTTTTTACGAAGTTTCGGCGACAGTGCTGACGACAATTACTTTAGGGATGCTTTTAGAAAAAATTTCCCAGGGTAAAGTCAGTCAGGCGATTAAAAAATTAATGGCCTTGACACCAAAACAGATGGTTAAAAAAGGCGAAATTGTGGCGGTCAAGCCCGGTCAAGCCATTCCAGCCGACGGGATTATTGTTGAGGGCAACACTACCGTTGACGAATCAATGATTACCGGCGAGAGTCTGCCGGTAGATAAAAAGGTCAATGATAAGGTGATTGGCGCCACCATTAACAAGACCGGCTTTTTTAAATTCAAAGCTACGAGAGTTGGTAGCGAAACCACCTTAGCTCAAATCATTAAGCTGGTTGAAGAAGCCCAAACTCAAAAAGCACCCATTCAACGGCTGGCTGACAAAATTGTCGCCTGGTTTGTCCCTGTAGTTGTGGGCGTGGCCCTTTTGTCATTTTTGATTTGGTACTTTGTCCAAGGCGCCTCTTTTCTTTTTGCCTTAACCGCTTTAGTCGCCGTGTTAGTGATTGCCTGTCCTTGCGCTTTAGGCATTGCTACCCCAACCGCGATTATGGCTGGCACCAGCAAAGGCGCGGAAAACGGCATCCTCATTAAAGGCGGCGAGCATTTAGAAAAAGTCCAGCAATTAACCACCCTGGTTTTTGACAAAACCGGGACCTTAACCAAAGGCCAGCCAAGCGTCACTGATGTTATTGGCGATGTTTTGCCTTTGGCGGCCAGCTTAGCTTCAAAAAGCAACCATCCTTTAGATCAAGCCATTAGTCAAGAAGCAGAGGAAAAGAGAATTAAACTTTTACCCTTAACTGATTTCCAATCCTTGCCCGGTAAAGGCATTAAAGGGAAAATTAAAGGCCAAGAAGTCTGTTTGGGCAACCGGCGTTGGTTGAAAAGCGACTTGGGATTAGAGTTAGAGGAAAAAGGCAAAACGGTGATGATTAGCGCTGTCAACAACCAGATTAAAGGCGCCATTGCTGTCGCTGATACGCTGAAAAAAGATTCTAAAAAAGCGATTGCTTCTTTGCAAAAGATGGGCTTGGAGATTTGGCTGATGAGCGGTGATAATCAGAGGACTGTCCAAGCCGTCGCCAAAACTCTTGGTATTGAAAAAGTTCTGGCTGAGGTTTTACCCCAAGATAAAGAAGAAGAAATTAGAAAACTGCAAAAGCAGGGTAAAATTGTCGCTGCAATTGGCGATGGTATCAATGACGCGCCAATGTTGGCTCAAGCCGATGTTGGTATTGCCATGGGTGCCGGGACTGATATTGCCAAAGAAACCGGCGGCATCGTTTTAGTCAAAGACGACATCGGTGACGTCACTAAAGCAATTAACCTCTCCCGGCAGACGATGCGCAAGATCAAACAAAACCTGTTTTTGGCTTTTATTTATAATGTTCTGGCGATTCCGATTGCCGCTGGCGTTTTTTACCGCTGGTTAGGCTTTATGCTCCGGCCGGAAATCGGCGCCATGGCGATGATTCTCTCGGACATCTCCGTCATCGGCAACGCCTGGCTTTTGACCAGATATCAATTAGCCACTGAAGACTGAATTAATCCAGGCGCCGAGGTAATTGGTGATGATAATGACGATCATGGCGATAAAGAGGTGCTCGATAATCACTTGGCGAGGACTGATTTTTTGTTTTTTGGCCAGGTAGAAACTGAAAATCGCTAGTAGAGACAAGCCCCAGATGATGCTCACAACGACTGCTTGGAGAAGCTCCAGGTAAATCAAAGGAACGATAAAAGTCAGGGCAACGATGAATTTTGACAGCAGCGTCGCCAGCGTCGCCAGCCAAAGTTCTCGGGGAGGATGTTGGTTTTCGGATTCTTCGGCGACATGAATACCTAAAGCGTCAGAAAAAGCATCGGCAATGGCAATGGTGAGAATGCCGCCAATGACCGCCAGCTGAGAATGGGTACCGGCGTTCAAGCCGACAATTAAACCTAAAGTGGTGATAATGCCGGAAGTCAAGCCAAAACTGAAACCGGTTCTGAAAGCGTTTTTCATTAAACAATATTCTAGCAGACTTAAGATATAATAGGAAAGATGAAAAAGCCAAGGGTAGTGGTCGGGCTTTCCGGCGGGGTGGATTCGAGTGTGGCCTTGTGGCTGTTGAAAAAACAGGGTTATCAAGCCATTGGCTTGACTTTGCGGCTACCGGTTTGGGCGGGTACAGGCGAGAATAATATTTGCTGTACTATTGCCGGCATCAGATGGGTCAAAAGGCTTTGTTTAAAACTCGAGGTGCCTCATTTTCTTCTTGATTGCCGTCAGGAGTTTCAACAGACGGTGGTTGATTATTTTGTCCAAGAGTACCGGCAAGGTCGGACGCCCAACCCCTGCGTGATCTGCAACCAAAAATTCCGCTTCCCGAAGTTTTTTGAGTTTGCCGGCCAATACCAGGCCGAATTTATTGCTACCGGACACTATGTTAAAAACTCAAAACTCAAAACTCAAAACTCAAAAGTAATCTATAAGCTGTTAAGAGCCAAAGATAAGACTAAAGACCAGAGTTATTTTCTGGCCAGGTTGGGTCAGAGAGAGCTATCTCGGACTTTGTTCCCGCTTGGCGATTATACGAAGAAAGAAGTTTATCAAATGGCTAAAAAACAAGGTTTTCATTCTCCGGTCCAGCGCCAAGAAAGCCAGGATTTTTGCTATGTGGATCAGAAGCACAAAAACGATTTCTTAAAAGAAGCCTTGGGTGACCGGTCCGGTCCGATAGTTGACTTCAAGGGTAAAATTCTCGGCCGGCATCAGGGTTTGCATTTTTACACGCTAGGCCAGCGTCATGGCTTGGGTTTGAACGGTCTGTTTTATGTTCAGCGCCTTGATGCGGCTCAAAACACTTTAGTGATTACCAGGGATCGGCGCGACCTTTATCAAAAAGAAGTGATCATGGATAATTGGAATTTTATCAGCGGCCCGCCTCATCGGCGGGCGGGCCTGCCGCCTAAAAAAGCAATCAAAGTCCAAGCCAAAACCCGTTCGGCTCAGTTGCTTCAGCCAGCCACTCTTTATCCGCCCAAAGGAAAAAAGTTGCGCCTTGTCTTTACCCAGCCCCAGTTTGCCATCACTCCTGGTCAATTTTGCGTTTTTTACGTGCCCAGCGAAGCCTCGGCGAAGTTGGGTGAGGGCGAGACTTGTCTGGGCAGCGGTGCGATTACCTCTTGACATCCTCTGAAACATAGATTATCATCTATGCGTTATGTTACCGATGTGCCCTTTTGCGGTGCCGTCTTTAGCTGATCCGTCCCGCCGGAAGCTTTATGAAATTTTGATGCAGGCGGAAGATTTAACCGTTACCCAATTGG
>CAZTEW010000016.1:0-15526 GCA_964612215.1 uncultured Gammaproteobacteria bacterium | reverse complement strand
CAGGCCCGTGATACCCAAAGAAGGGCGGATGTTAATACCATCGTCTCCGCCATTTCTGCCTATGTAGCCGATCCGGTCAACAACGGTCAGCTTCCTGTTGGATTGACCATTCTTTGCACGGCTGGGACTCATACAGTCGGTAATGGAGTGGGCAACCTTGATTTGGTTGCAATTTTGGCGCCAACCTATGTGGCCGGTGTCCCCACTGACCCGTCGGGAGGTACTGTTGCCAATACGGGATACACAGCTTGCGTTGCTGATGTGACCGCCAGACGGATTACGGTGGCCGCCCCCAATACAGAGTTAGCCAGTACCCAAATTTCGGTAACTCGGTAATAAGGTGGTATTCTTACTATCCTTCGGGTAAGTTCTTCCTTCTCCATCTTAGGGAAGGAAGAACTTATTATTGACTCTTTGAGCAACATTTCCAAAGACTGCTTTACAAGAAGTTGTGATAGAATCTTCTTAGTGAATTACAAGTTGGCGCCGTCGAGTTTTTCTTTTCTTTACGAGGATTGTCAAAGATGCTTTTATCTGAAAACTGTTCATAATATTTCCCAGCCATCAAAACCACTGCCTGGAGTTTTCAGCAAAATGGCCGCTCTTTTGAAAAATCATTATGATGGCAAGCCGACCGGCGAACTTCACTCGGCGCTTCCTGACGGCGTCGTTAGTCATGGCGAGAAACGAGTTCAATCAAAGACAATTTATTTACCTAACCACCGAGATGCTTGTTTTATTTCTGGCCGCTTTGATATTGTTGTCAGTTTTAAAGATAATACTTACGGTGTCATTGATTTTAAGACCGGCAGCCCTAAAGATGAGTATAGCGAACTTTATTCTCGCCAACTGCACTCTTACGCTTATGCTTTGGAAAATCCCGACTACGGCGCTCTTAGCCTGGCGCCGATTTCAAAATTAGGCTTGCTTTATTTTTATCCTCAAAGAACTAAACAAGAAAACTTAACCCAACTGCTTTACGAAGCCGATATTCAATGGGTGGAGATAAAAAGAAATAAGGAAAGTTTTTTAAATTTTCTTGATGAGGTGATGGCTATTTTGGAAGCGCCGCTGCCGCCCCGACCATCACCGGACTGCGAATGGTGCAATTATCTGGCTACATTGGAAAAATACGCAAAAATATTAGTGTGATGAAGAGTATTGGGATTTTGTTGATTTTACTTCTGGGGTGTCTTTCCTTGACTTGGTTTCGGGGGGACAATCTGATTGGCGGCGGTGATTTTGGTATGCCTTTGGATTGGGGAAAATACTTAAAGCTCATGCCTTTTGTTTGGGATGAAACGGTTTCTTTTGGTCATGCTGATTACCGTCAAGTCGCTTCTTTGATTCCGGACGCGATTTTAGGCGCCGGTTTGGAAAAGTTGGGTTTTTCTCTGGTGGCGATTGAAAAAATATTCTTTTATCTTTGGTTTACCGCGGCCGGGATATCAATGTCTTATCTCTGTCGAGTCCTAGGCATGCGCCGGCAGGGTCGTTTGGCAGCTTCGATTTTTTACATGCTCAACCCCTTTTCTTTAATCATCATTTGGCTGGTTTCTCATGGCCGGATCCAGTCAGCCTATGCCTTTGCGCCGCTAGTCTTAGGTTTATTTATTAATGGTCTGAAAAATCAAAAAAACCTTCGCTATATTATTGGGGCGAATTTTATTTGGCTTTTGACCGCAGCCAGCGCTTATGCCAACCCGAGAATGATGGTTATTCACTGGCTCATTATTGGTTTTTTCTTTTTTTGGCATTTAATCTTTGCCAACAAGAGCCAACGGCGCTGGGCGCTTCGCTACGCTGGGAAATTTTTCGCTGTCTGGCTGCTTTTGCACGCTTATTGGCTGCTGCCTTTTCTTTTAGCCATGAGAGAATCTTTTGTTTCGGCCCACTCAATTTTTTTAATGCCGGACATAGAACAGTTAAAATTGACCAGCGTCAGATTGGTTGAGGCCATCAGGATGCTGGGTTACTGGTCAATGAAAAGTGGCTATCACGGCGACCCTTATTATCAGTATTGGCAATATTATGATTTAACCTGGATAAAATTAATCAGCTGGCTGATTCCGATTTTGGTGATCTCTGGACTTTGGCAACAGAAAAAGCAAGACAAAGTTCTTGCTTTTTTCTTGTTGTCGCTGGCAATTTGCGGCCTGATCGGCATTAACGGCGCTTATCCGCCCTTGGGCGGGCTGGTGGTCTGGCTTTGTGGTTTATTGCCGCTGCTGAACGCTTTATCCAGGTTTAATTTTTTATTTTGCGGAGTACCGACCTATCTAGTTTTCACGGTTCTTTTAGGTTATGGCTGTCAAAAAATCAACAAGTTTTTTTTGGGACCGCTGTTGCTCTTATTGAGCGTGGTTTTGGTTTGGCCTTTTTGGAACGGCGAGGTCATCCGGGCAGAAGGCCGGTCTTTTCCGGGCGAGCGCTTTCAGGTACCGGCTGACTGGTTGGAGGCAAAGAATTGGCTGGCTGGCCAAAGGGATTTTTTCAGGATTTTACCGCTGCCGATGAGCAAAACTTATAATGTGGCTTTTGATTGGGAAAAAGGCTATTCTGGCGGCGACCCGACCCGCTGGTTTACCAGCCAGCCGGTTGTAAATGCTAATACTGGTCAGTCTTTTGATTTGGTGATGGCTCTTGGCGAAGCCATTGAAAAAAAGACCAATTTCCAAAATATCAGCAATCTCTTAGGATTTTTAAATGTTAAATATCTTTTGGTTCGGGGTGACACTCGTTGGGAATTTTTAACCGGCCATTCCTGGTGGTTTTACCAACCGCCGGAAAGCATTAATCAATTTATCAAAAACCAGCCAGCCTTGAGTCTGGCAAAAGAAATCAACAAACTGAAGTTTTACCAATTAGACAATGATTATTTATTGTCCCGCTTTTACGCAGTGCAAAAATTAATCGTGATTGACAGCGCTAGCGATGGTTTGCTGGCCCTCGCCCAATTTCTGGCGCCGGAGAAAAAAGAAGCTTTTTTACTCAGCCAAGACCAAGCCGCGGAATTTATTTGGCGCCAACCGAGCGAGCCAGGTGTTTACCAAGTTAATGTCGTCCAGGCCGGCGATTATCAATTTTTGTTCGCTGACGACGGGTGGTTGCGTTTTTATCAAGACAATAAAATTAAACTAAAAATTGATGATGGTCAAGTCGAAGAAAGGGTTTTTACCCCCAGCGCTGACAATTTACTTTCTCTTGGTCAAGTGAGATTGACTGCCGGTGAGCATCAACTCACTTTTTTTCCAGCGCCGGCGATTAACTTAATTAAAATTCCCGGCGGCCACCAAACTTTTAAAATTACTGCTGTTGATAAAGAAAAAACTGTTACTTTGGCGTTGAATGATTTTCGAATCGGCGACAACTACCAACTGTCTTTTCGCGCTAGGCATGTTCAGGGTAAGCCAGCGGGTTTGGTTATTTGGGAAAATTACACCGAAGCCAGCGAGCCTGTTTTTCAGGAGCTTAACCTTCCTTTTGGCAGCGCTAAGACAGAAACTAATTATTCCCTTTTGTCGATTGAGATCAGCGATTCCTGGCAAGATGTTCGTTTTAATTTCCAACCCAGTGCCGCGGCGAAAAAAGTTGGGCTGGCTTTTGTGGCAACGCCAGAATTAATCACTAAAACCGAAAACTGGTTTGATCAAGTGAGGGTCGAACGGATTTTTGACAATCCGTTGATCTTAAGAAATTTGTCGCCAGAAGATCGAGTGATTGCTATTCCTCAGGTCAGTTGGCAAAAAATCAATCCGACTAAATATAAAATTGAGATTAAAAACGCCCGAGAACCTTTTTGGTTGGTTTTTTCCGAGGCTTTTCATCCGGGCTGGCGTATATCTATCTCCGCCAAAGGCGGACCAGCCTCTGGCTGGGACGGCGACCACCAAATGATTAACGGTTTTGCTAACGGCTGGTATCTGACGAAAACCGGCGACTATCAACTGGATGTTTCCTTTTCTCCCCAAAAATATTTTTATCTCGGCAGCAGCATTTCTCTTTTTACTTTGCTGCTTTCTTTAGTATACTTAGCGCGATGCTATCTATTTCGATTTTAATGCCCACTTTGAATGCGGCTAGAACTTTAGAGGTCTGTCTGCGGTCAATTTTCAAGCAAGATTATCCACCAGATAAAATCGAGGTGATTATTGCCGATGCCGGCTCAACGGACGAGACTCTCGACATTGTCGAGAAGTTTAAAGGCTTAAAAGTATCAAAGTTTAAAGCAAAGTTTAAAATAAAATTAGTGAAAAATCCTTTAAAAACCGCTGAAGCCGGCAAGGCCGCGGCTCTGCGTCAGTCGCCTGGCGAATTAGTCGCTTTCATTGATGCTGATAATGTGCTGCCTGATAAAAATTGGCTGAAAAGAATGACGCGACCATTCAGCGATTCGCAAATTGTGGCCAGCGAACCCTGGCAATTCACTTATCGCCGGCAAGACGGTTTTATTGACCGCTACTGCGCTTTAATCGGCATGAATGATCCGTTGGTGATGTTTTTGGGCAATTATGATCGGATTAATTTACTCACCGGCAAATGGACCGAACTGGAAATCGAGCAGACAGATCATGGTTCTTACCGGACGATTGATTTGCTGCCCGGCCTGCTGCCGACCCTGGGCGCCAACGGCACTTTAATCAGGAGCAAGGTGCTTCAGGACTGGCGGACGCAAGATTATTTTTTTGATATTGATGTGATCTATGGCCTGACGCAAAGAAAAACGCTACCAGTCAGAAAATTCGCCAAAGTTAAAACCGGCATTGTCCATCTTTATTCCGGCGCTAATATTTTTCGATTTATTCACAAGCAAAGGCGGCGAGTCAAAGACTATTTATATTATGAAAGCCTGGGAGCGAGACGCTATCCGTGGCGGGTGTTTGGCTGGCAGACGCTGCGCGGTCGGGGACTGATACTTTTTATTTTTTCCTGTTTAACAGTGGTGCCTTTAATCTGGCAAGCCAGCCACGGCTATCAAAAAAAGAAAGATGCTGCTTGGTTTTTCCATCCGTTCGCTTGCTGGCTGACTTTTTTAATTTACGGTTATTATTGGCTGAAAAAAACTTTTTTAAGATGAAAATTGCGATTGGTTACCCACCATTAGCATCAAAAAAGGGCGTACCTCAACTTTCCCAGAACCGCCAGTTTCAATGGACAACTGGCGGGCTGTTAAGCTATGCGATTTATCCAGTGGTATCTGCTTATGCGGCGACCATGCTTAAAAAAGCCGGCCACCAAGTATTTTGGCTTGACGGTATTGCCGCTCATTGGTCTTATCAGCGTTGGTTCGACGAACTGGCAAAAGCAAAACCTGATTTATTAATCATGGAAACCAAAACTCCGGTGGTCAAACAACACTGGGGAATAATAAATAAATTAAAAAATAAAAATTTAAAATTAAAAATTATTTTAGTTGGCGACCATGTTAGCGCTTTACCAGAAGAAAGTTTTCAGAATTCCCAGGTTGATTATATTTTAACCGGCGGCGATTATGACTGGCTGCTTTTAAACTTAGTCAGCCATTTGGAGAAAGGCGAGAAATTAGAACCGGGGGTTTTATCGCGTCGCCAACAGATTAGCAAGTTCCGACTCAATCATGACTTAAATAAATTACCGCTGATTGACCGCGATTTGACTCAGTGGCGGCTTTACGCTTTTAGAAATTCTAATTTTTACCGGCCGCCGGGCGCTTACACCATGTTCAGCCGCGACTGCTGGTGGGGAAAATGCACTTTCTGCTCTTGGGCGAACAATCTTTATCCGGCCGGCACCTGCCGGACAATGGCCGTGAAAAAGGCTCTTGACGAAGTAGGTTCTTTAATCAAAAATTATCAGGTTCGAGAAATCATGGACGACAGCGGCACTTTTCCGACTGCTGACTGGTTAAGAGAATTTTGCCAAGGGATGATTCAGCGCGGTTATCATAGCAAAATCAGGTTTAATTGTAATATGAGATTTAATAGCGATTTAACCGGGGCAGACTATCGATTAATGGGCCGGGCTGGCTTTCGCTTTTTGCTTTATGGTTTAGAGTCGGCGAATCAAGCCACTCTGGATAAATTAAATAAAAATCTAAAAATCGAGCAAGTAGAAAAAGTTTTAACCTGGGCGACAAAAGCTGGCTTATGGCCGCACTTAACCGTGATGGTTGGTTACCCTTGGGAGGCTAGGAAAGAAATTCAGCAAACTGTTAATTTTGTCCGATCTTTATTTCAGCAAGGGTTGGCCAGGTCAATGCAGGCTACGCTGGTCATGCCTTATCCGGGAACGCCATTTTTTCAGGAGGCCCAGCAAAAAGGCTGGTTAAGAACTTTGAACTGGAGTCGTTATGACATGAGCGAACCGATTTTAAAAACGAAAGTCTCTTCAACAGAATTGATGGCCACGATTCGCCGGTTATATCAGGTTTCGATTCTCAACCAGGCTTTTCTTCGTCAGACGCTTCAGCACCTCAGTCATTGGGAAGGAGTGAAATACGTTTCCTTGCAAGGGGCTAAATTTTTTGCTAAAATGGGTCAGTATCGATGAGAAAAGCTAAGTTTTGGCTGGTCACGGTTCTGGTAGTTTTTATGCTGGTGAGTATTTTTGGCAGCGGCTGGTGGTGGTCGAAAAAACCAGCGGCACCAGCGGCACCAGCTTCAGCGCCAGCGACGCCAGCGCCAATAAAATCCACGATCAGATTTATTCTTGAGTTTGGTGAGGAGAAAAGAGAAAGTTATGAAATGGTTTTAGCGGACGCGGCGACTGTTTTCAGCGCCTTAGAGCAATTAGCCGTGGAAAATAATTTTGAGGTTAAAACTAAAGAATCAGATTTTGGCGTTTTGGTCGAGGCGATTGATATGGTGGAGAATAGCGCTGATCAATTCTGGATGTATTATGTTAATGGTCAGTTGGCGCCAACCGCCGCTGATAAACAACCATTAAAAGCCGGTGATCTGATAGAATGGAAATATGTAGAAAGCTCAAAACTAAAAACTAAATGAAAAATCTAAAATCATTTATTTTTGCGAGCCTGTTAGTGGTTTTGGCAGTGCTTTTTCGGACTGTTTGGCATTTGGGACCGAACATTGAATTTGTCACCAGCGCCAGTTTTTTGGCGGCTACCTATCTGGGCGGCTTTTGGGTTGCCGTCGTGCCATTTCTCGCGATGGTGATTAGTGATAAAATTCTGACCAACACCAATATTTATCTTTTTACCTGGAGTGCTTTCGTGTTTATCGGCCTAGCGGACTACTGGCTAATTAAGAAGTGGGGGAGAAGAAAGATTGTTCTGAAACAGACCGGCCTGGGTTTGGTTGCCGGCCTTTTTTTCTATCTTTACACTAATTTTGGCGTTTGGGTTCTGGATAACTTCGGCATGTATCCAAAAACGATAGACGGTTTGCTGCGTTGCTATTTGCTGGGCTTGCCGTTTTTGCGCTTTAACCTGTTGGGTAATTTAGTTTTTGTGCCACTGAGCTTTATGATTAGCGAGCCTCTTTATGCTATCATCAGAGCATGGCGAGAACAACGCTTGACAAAGGCTTTTTTAAAGAGTAATTTTTAAGAAAAGGGAAAGCGAGGTGGAAATCCTCCACTGTGCCGCAACGGTAAAAGTCCGAAGACCAAGCCCTTCGCGCAAAGGTAAAAATGAATAAAGAATTTTTTAATGGTTTTAATCCGAGACTAGAATTAGCAAGGCTAGGGCGAAGCTTAGCTAATCAAGAAAATTCCGCAACTCTTCCAGAAAAGATTGGTCATTGGTGGCAAGGCGTCAGGGAAAACTTCAGAGGTTTTCAACAAGACTTTGTGTCCAAAGATTCGGTCATTGAAAGCCAGCCCTTACAGGTGACGCCTCAAGGCCTGCGTTCTCAGAATTTTGATCTCTTAAAACAGTTTAGTGTTGATAATGTTAAGCAATTCCGGCCTCAAGATTTTAATCCTTTAGAAGAAGCCGTCTTAATAAAGGCCGAGCAATCAGTTTTAGAAGCTCCGGGAAGACAGGTTGCCTATATCATGACCTGCGCGCCTCATCAAGACATTCGCTTTATTGTGACGATGACGAGGTCTTTTGAAGAACCAGATCTTGTTTATCTCACAAGCTACCGTCTTTCAAAGGATGTTAAGTCTGAAAAGGCAGATAGTCTTCTTGGTTTATTGGCAGAAAAAGTTGATGGTCGGGAGATAAAAGAAGTTACGGCCGAAAATGGTCAAAAAGCCTCGATTTTGGTGATTAAAGATGAAAAAAGCTTTATCAGCGATCTGGGAGAGATTAGAGAAGCAGAGTCAGGGCGGCTAGAGCGCAAGGTATTGGAATTTTCTGAGCCCAGATTAGGATTATGGCCCAGGCTTGAATTAATGAATAGAGCAAGAGAAGTTGAATTAGATTTAGTTCTTGAATCCAGAATTTCAAGCCCTTTATTTAGCCGTGAACCTCAAAAAGAAGCAGCGCTTCAATCAGCAGCCCGGCCGGTGGTGATTGAGCCGCCAGCCAAAGTTGTGCCTGAACAAAAACCAGCTAAGTTAGAGGAAAAGTTAAAACCAGAAGAAAAGTCGCCAATGCCATTGGCGGTGGAGACAATCGCCAGATCCACGATTAGACCCAGACTCCGACAACCTGTCTTTTTTAAGGAGAGAACTCTGGTTCTTAAACTTCAGCTACAGCCAGAATTAGCTGTTGTCAGGCAGCTACAGCAATTTCAAACAGAAAGACAGGCGCTTCAATTATGGTTAAGCGCAGAACAAGGAAAAGAAAAAGTCATGGAGAAGGTGGTGGTAAAGTCATTGATTGAGCAATTGAGAGTTATTAAGAAACCAATAGTAATGAGAAATCAAGTAGCAACAGAGCCTTTAATTTCAGTTAAACCCTTAGCGACTGAAGCGGAACAGCCTCAGAAAAGCATTGTGGTTAAGCCAGAAGAAGACTTGATTATTATTTCTGAAGCGCCGATTGCAAAAGCGAATGAAGAGGCGGCATTAGAAGAAAGAAAACAAGAACCAGAGGAGTTGGTCATAGTTGAAAGTGTGCCAGTGGTTTTCGATTGGCAAAGCCCTCTTTTCAGAGTTAGAGCCAGAAAAGAGCAACGACTACCTGATTTTAAGACAAAAGAGTTTTTAGCCCCGATTTCTTTTAGAAAAGATTGGGTTTGGTCGGTCAAGGGATTTGAAAAAAGAGAAGATATGTTTTTGACTAACCTGCTTTTGCATTCATTGACACCACCAGTTAAAGTGTTGATTCAAGCCGCTGATTTAGGCACCAGCCTTCCTGCCAATCAGGTAATTTTTGATCGCCAATGGTTAGAGACAGAAATGATTATTCCGGTCCGAAACACAAAAATTATTAAGGCTGATGAATATCCAGAGGAATTAACTGTTGAAGCAGGATTTTTAGAACTAGTTGAAAAACTCCTAGTTGATGAGTTAGAAGATGATTATCAAGATTTATTGCCTTTTTATCTTTACTTCAATGAAGAAAATTGAAAAAAACTTTGGTTACCCTTAATTGCTTCGAGCCTCTTTATGCTATCATCAGAGCATGGCGAAAATCCTGGCTCGGTCGAAAAAGCTTCTTGATCACCCGCTAGCCAAAGGCGGCTTGATTGTTTTCACCGGTAATTTTTTAGCTAACATTTTTAATTATTTGTTTCATCTACTGACCGGCCGGCTGTTGAAGCCGGAAAAATACAGCGTCATTGCCTCTTTGATCTCTCTTTTTTATGTCATCAGCTTTCCCTCCGGGATTATTAACACGGTAGTTACCCGTAAGACCGCGGTGCTCGCGGCCAAAAAAGACTGGGGTTCAATTAAAACCGTCTTTAAGTTTCTTTTGAAAAACGTGGCGGTTTTTAACCTGCTATTGCTGGCCGCTTTTTTGCTGCTGCAAAGGCCAATTGCCGGGTTTTTGAAAATTGAGGAGCATTTTTTAGTTTTCTTATTAGCGCTCACTCTTGCCTTAAGCTTATTGTCCACCGTTGTCTTGGCGGTGCTTCAGGGTTTGCTGAGGTTTTTCCGCTATTCTTTTCTGAATGCCCTAACGAGTCTTTTAAGGGTCTGTTTAGCGATGGCTGCCATTCTGTTGGGTTTAAATACCGCTGGCGTCATGTGGAGCCTGGTCGTCACCAGCCTGGTCAGCTTCTTTATTTCAATTTATTTTTTGAAATTTATTTTTGCGGAAAAAGAGACGAAGCGTACCTTTCGTTTCCAGAGTTATTTCTCCACGTTCTGGGTAGTGATTGCTTTTCTGGGCATGAACCTGCTGATTAATGGCGACGTGATGCTGGTGAAGCATTTTTTCCCGAGCTTTGAAGCCGGTCTTTATGCGGCTTTGGCGACAATGGGCAAGGTGGTCTTTTTTGCCTCTTCTTCTATCAGCACGGTTTTTTTGCCCTGGGCCACCACCAAGAAAGAGACCGGCATTTCCACCAGAAAAGACCTGCGGTTATCCCAAGGAATTATTTTCCTGATCTCCGCAGTTTTAGTCGCTGCTTACTGGCTGATGCCGGAATTGATGATCAAGCTTTTTTACGGCCGCGACTATTTTGCCATTGCGCCCTACATGGGCTTAATGGCCGTTTACTTTCTTTTTTATAATTTAGCCTATCTTTTTGTTAACTTTTTCATCGCGGTTCAGCAGAAACAAGTCCTGGTTCTGCCTTTGGTTTTTGCCTCAGCCCAGGTGAGTTTAATTTACTTTTTTCACCAGTCTTTTTATCAGGTTTTGACAGTGATGGTGACGACGGCCGCTTTATTATTTTTAAGCTTTTCGTTATACTATCTGAGAAGTGAAAAAATCAAAGCCTAAATTGCTTTCAGTGATTATTCCTTTTTATCAAGCAGAAAAAACTGTCGTTAATAATTTAAAAAGGGTCCAGGGGGTTTTAGAAGAATCAGGCCATGATTATGAAATTATTGCTGTGGTTGATGGGAAAGTAGGCAGAACTTATGAAAGAGCTAAGAAAATTGCTTCAAAGAGAATTAAGATTGTCGGCTATCAGAAAAATCACGGTAAGGGCTATGCTTTGCGCTATGGCATGGCCCGGAGTCGGGGAGAATTGATTGGCTTTATTGATGGCGGCGAAGATTTAAATCCGATTGGCCTCCGAATGTTATTAGCCCATTTTGAATGGTATGATGCCGACATTATTATTGGTTCCAAATGGCATCCGGTTTCGATTGTTTCTTATCCCTGGTGGCGCAGGCTTTTGTCTCATGGTTATGGTTTACTGGTAAAAATTCTTTTTGGTTTGAAAATCAAGGACACTCAGTTGGGGATGAAATTTTTCCGAAGAAAAGTCCTGGAAGATGTTTTGCCGCGTCTGTTAGTGAAAAAATTTGCTGTTGACATTGAAATGCTGGCCGTTGCCAACAGGCTCGGCTATAAAAGAATTTACGAAGCGCCGGTTGAACTTGATTGGCACCAGATTGAAAGCAACATTTCCAAGGATCTGTTGCGTTCAATTTGGGAAATGTCTATGGACACTCTGGCTGTTTTTTACCGCTTGAAAATTCTCCGCTATTATGATGACAAAAGCCAAAGAAAATGGCGCTATGACCGAGATCTAAACTTCAGAGTTAATGTCGGCTAAGAAGCTAGTCTTCTAATTCTAATTTCTCGAGTTCTAGTTCTTCTTGGAGCTTGGTCAGTCCTTCGTCATTTCTCAAAGAGAATTCTTGGATGGTAATCAGGGTTTTTTTCTGTTCTTCATTGGCGCGGGACATAATGCCGGCCAAAACCCCTTGGTGTTTTTCAGCGGCTTGATGAGCTCGTTGAGCCAAATCTTGAGGGAATTCTTGATTGGAATAATAAACAGCGTTTTTTATCTCAGTAACTAATAGAGTCATGTGGTGTTCGGCTTTAAAAGCGGTGTGTTGAGCTAAGGGCAACTTGTCTTTTTCCGCTAACTTTAAAGCGGCGTAGAATTCTTTGTCCGCCATCTCTAGGTGTTTGGCTGCTTTTTTTAAAGGGTCACGGATTAAAAAGAGAATAATCTTATTGCGGAGGGTCTTGATTTTATAAAGGGGATGATCAGGTAACATGCCGGGATAAGGCAAGTCATAATCAGGAGTTTCTGTAACAACCGGGGCGGTTGTTTTTTCTTCGGCCAGATTATTACTCAAAGCGCTGACCGCGGTGGTGCAGAGAAAAAAAGCAACCAAGAAAAAGGCAATTATCTTTTTCACTATTTAACAGTAAAACATTTTTTTATTTGCTTGTCAAGTTTTCTTTTTGCCGTAATAGACAATCATTTCCGCAATCAAGCCAATAGAGAGAAGTTGCACCCCGACGACGATGAAGAGAATTCCTGCTAAGAGGAGAGGAATTTTGCCTTGAGTGGTTCCGGTCATTAATTTTAAATAAGCGACATAAGCGTCCATGATAAAACCAATCAGGAAAAGAGAAGCGCCGATTTTGCCAAAGAAATGACCTGGCTTTCTAGAGTAACCGGTTAAAAAGAGAACAGTGAGAAGGTCAATTATACCCCGCCAGCTGCGCTCAAGTCCGTATTTAGATTGGCCGAACTTTCTAGCTCGATGATTAATTTTGACTTCGGCCACTTTGAATTTGCTTTTAGCCGCCAGAATAGGGATAAAGCGGTGGAGTTCTCCACGAAGATAAAGGCTATCAGCGACTTCTTTTCTGAAAGCTTTTAAGCCGCAGTTGAAGTCATGGATTCGAACCCCGGAGATTAAAGCCGTTCCCCGGTTAAAAAAGAGACTAGAGATTTTTTTAGCCAGAGAATCAAAACGTTGTTTTCGCCAACCACAGACTAAGTCGTATCCTTGACTTAGTTTCTCCAGTAATTTAGGAATTTCTCGGGGATCGTCTTGGAGGTCAGCATCGAGGGTAATGATAATTCTTCCTTTAGCTTGAGCAAAGCCTGCCGCCAGGGCCTGAGATTTGCCAAAATTAGCTCTAAACTTAATAATTTTAATTTTCTCATTCTTTTTTTGAAGATTAACTAGTGTTTGATATGAATTGTCAATAGAACCATCATCAATAAAAATTATTTCATGGATCTTTTTGATTTTTTGAAAAACCTGATTGATTTCTCGATAAAGAATGAGCAAGGACTTTTTCTCGTCTTTTAGAGGGATGATTAAGGAAATCTCAGGCTTTAAAGTTGTTTTTTCCACGCCTTCATTATATCATAAAGAAGAATGAAGAAAGGTCTTCCCTTAGTTTCAGTCTTAGTCCATACCCGCAACTCGCAGCGGACCATCCGGAGGCATTTGGAAAGCATCAAGAATCAATCTTATCAAAATATTGAGATTATTATGGTTGATAATAATTCAACAGATGATACCAAGAAAATTGCTTGCGAATTTACCGATAAAATTTACAATTTTGGGTCGGAAAGAAGCGTTCAAAGAAATTATGCTGCCAAAAAAGCCAAGGGCGATTATTACTTAGTTCCTGATTCAGATATGATTTTAAACAAGGGGGTGGTAGCGGAATGCGTCGCTTTGATTTCTCAAAAGCCTCGAATTAAAGCCGTGGTCATTCCAGAAAAAACAATTGGTATTGGTTTTTGGGCTCGATGCAAGGCTTTAGAGAGAGAATGTTATTTGGAAGATGAAACAATTGAGACAGCCAGGTTTTTCGATAGAAAAACTTTCTGGGAAATGGAAGGATATGACGAAAGAATGACTGGTCCGGAGGATTGGGATTTGCCTCAAAGAATTAAAAAAAAATACAAGATAGGCAGAATTAAAAGCTTTATTATTCATGATGAAGGCAAGGTGAGTCTTGTCAATCTGACGAGAAAGAAATATTATTATGCCAGAAGCCTTTCATTTTATTTCAAGAAGCATTCTTTTCAGACGACCATCAAGCAAGCAATTTATTTTTTACGGCCTGCTTTTTATAAAAACTGGAGGAAATTATTGAGCCAACCAGTGACAGCTGGCGGCATGATATTAATGTTAATGGCCGAGCAAACAGCTGGTTTTTTTAGCTATTTGCAAGGAGAATTGGAATTGAAAAAGATATAAGATATAAAGAGAAGGTTAGCGGGGAGTAGCTGCTTCTTCGGCTAGCTTAAAAAGCTCTTGGTTATTTCTGATCGAGAATTCCTTGATGGTCTGGAAAGCTTCTTGTTCGTCTTCTTTGGCCCTAGCCATCATGCCAGCTAGCAATTCTTGATGCTTTAAAGTTGCTTGATGGCTGCGTTGAGCCAAATCTCGAGGGAATTCTCTATTGGAATAGTAAACAGCCTTGGCAATTTCACCGACGAGCAAAGTCATGTGGTGTTCGGCTTTAAAAGCAGTCTGCTGGGCTAAAGCCATGTTGTCTTTTTCAGCCAGTTTCAGGGCCGCGAAAAGTTCTTTATCCGCCATTTGGAGATGTTTGGCTGCTCTTTTGATTGGATCGCGCATGAGCAATAAAATGACTTTATCTCGTAAAACTTTTATTTTATATAAGGAATGATCAGGCAGCATTCCTGGATAGGGAAGTAGATATTCTTGGGCAAACATTTTTGTCGATGAAAGGAAAAGTAATCCAGCAAACATCAACAAAATAATGATTTTCTTCATGATTTTTCAGTAAAACACTCTTTGCTTTATCTGTCAAGTTCCTCTAACCTCTAAGGTTAGAGGAGGGTATTTTCTAGATTTTCTCTTTGTGATCTAACCCATCGTCTTGCTGGCCCCCCCCCCTCTTCATCTAAGATTTCAACAAATCGATCGTCTTTTTCAACCCGCGTTGTCATTTTCGTAAAGTATAACACACTTTGTCAAAAAACTTTCAGTTTTTGTGTTTGTGAGGTATTATTAACGATAGATAGTAAGCAACTCCCCCTAAGGGTTAGAGGGAGGTTAGAGGAATAGGAGAAAAGAGGCGTTGTTTCTCAAAAGATTTTTTTCAATAAAAGCAATTATCAAAGAATGATGAAATTAATTTTTTATTATCAAAATAAAGACGTTCCTCTAAGTTATTCATCGCTTTTCAAGATATCGCAGGAAAATAGAGAAGAAAAATTAAAAAGATTAAAAAAAGAAAAAGAATTTTTAGTTGAGATTATTGCTTTTTGTTTAATGCCTACCCACTTTCATTTACTTTTAAAGCAAATTGCAGATAATGGTATTTCAATTTTTATGAGTAATTTAAGTAATAGTTATACACGATATTTTAACACTAATCATAGAAGAAGTGGTCATCTTTTTCAGGGCAAATTTAAGGCGATAAGAATTGTCAATGAAGAACAATTACTTCACCTCTCAAGATATATTCATCTTAATCCTTACAGTGCCCAGTTAGTTAAAAATTTAAAAGAATTAGAGCAATATCGCTATTCGTCATTTCCAGAATATCTTTATCCCCATAAGTCTGATTATTGCTGCCAAGAGATTGTCATTGGAAACTTCAAGAACGTTTTGGATTATAAAAAATTTGTTTTTCATCGAGCAGATTATCAACGCGAACTTGAGGAAATTAAGAATTTACTTTTAGAAAACCACTCTAACCTCTAAGGTTAGAGGAGTTGAATGAAAAAGAATGAAAATTTTGGTTCTTAACTGGAGGGACATCAAAAATCCAGCCGCTGGA
>CAZTEW010000015.1:0-15949 GCA_964612215.1 uncultured Gammaproteobacteria bacterium | reverse complement strand
GCACCCAAAAAGCAAGTATGAATCTTAGTTCCAGTCTAATGATGGTGAGTATGGTTAATTCGCCATCATTAAAGTTCAATAATTTTAGAGCTCTTGAAAACAAAGCGCCCGGACTTCTAGATCGAATAAAAAATACGTATCCCAGAGCTGCTTATTCTTCTCAAGGGAGCTTTGATAATGCAATTCAGAGCAGTGATCTGGTCAAAAGTGGGTTTATCCAGCAAATTGAAGAGAAGATTTTAAGTGGTGAAAACCCAAATAAGATATTAACATGGGCAGTAGAGGTTTTAGAATCTAAAGGGGTAAGAGTTATTTCTGACATTAATGCTAAATATCCAGCGTCCTTTAGTCCCCGGACTAATACGATGACCTTAGGAGACATTGCTGGTGGAACCAAAGAACTACTTGGATCAATAGCTCATGAGTATGGCCACGTTGTGGGAGCAAGGTTTGGACAAGCAGGGAGTGAGGTTAGGGCTACTCTTTTTGGCGGAAGGATTTCTCAGGCATTAGAAATAACGCATGATTTTCTAGCAAATAAAGCGATTTATAATTGGATAACATCCGGGAAATTTTAGGAATTATTAAAAGGGCTTGACAGGCCTGACAGGGGGGGCTGCCCCTGTCAGGGGAGTTAGAAGCGAGAGATAAGTTCTAAATAATTTTCTTGATGGATTACTTGCCAGCCGGCCCCAGGATAGCCTTTTTGCCAGGCCCGAGGAGCCGACGGGCGCTCTTTTTGCCATTTAATTTCATAAGCAGACAATTTTCCCGCTTCCTCAACGACCAAATCTATTTCCTGCTGGTCATAGGTGCGCCAAAAATATAGGGGCGTTTTCTTGGCGATGTTATTTTGTTGTTTGGCTTTTTCGCTGACGATAAAGTTTTCCCAAAGGGCGCCCTTATCGCTTCTTAAGGACAGTTGGTTGAAATTATTGATTAGGGTATTTCTGATACCAGCATCCCAGAAATAAATTTTGTGCAGCTTAGCCAATTCTTTGCGCAGATTTCTGCTGAAAGGTCGGAGCTTGAAGATAATAAAAGCCTTTTCCAGGATTTCTATATAACGGCTGACTGTTTCTTTGCTGATGCCCACGAGACTGGCTAATTCCGGATAGGAAACCTCATTGCCCAGCTGTAGGGCCAGAGCCTCAAGGAGTTTTTGAATTTTTTCCGAACCCTTTATACTTTCAAATTTTAGAATATCCTTATATAAATAATTTTGGGCGATTTTTTGCAAATTGGTTTTCTTGTCTTGCAGGGAGATGGCTTGAAATACCTTTGGATAAGCGCCAAAAATCAGCAGACTTTCCAGTTGCCGGTTAATTTGTATTGCACTCAAGTTTTTCAATAGTTCTGGAATAGAAAAAGGGTAGAGCCAAAACTCCATCATGCGGCCAGTCAAGGGTTCCTTTATTTCCTGGCCTAAATCAAAGGAGGAAGAGCCTGTGGCGACTATTTGCTGTTTGGGGAAAGTATCAATTAGAAGCTTTAATTTAAGGCCCATATCTTTGATTCTTTGTGCCTCGTCTAAAATAATTAGCCGGTAGTTGCCAATTATCTGTTTGAGTTGGCTAGAGGTTTCAGCCTCGTTTAAGAGCCGACGGTAATCGCCCTCGTCGCAATTGATATAAAGGCTGTCGTTGGGATAGTCCTTCAGAATTTGTTGCACCAAGGTAGTCTTGCCAACCTGGCGCGGGCCGTAAAGGGCAATAATTTGTTGCTTAAACAATTCTTGTTTAATATCGCTTTCAATCGCTCTTGTTAGATACATTTTTATAAATTGAGAGAACCTATTATCCTAATTTAGCTAAATTAGGAGAGTTTGTCAAGAGCCAAGTTTTAATTACTCTTCTTTTCTTGACAACTTGTTTTGTGTCTGTCAGACTAAAGTTGATGTTTAGGCGATTGCCGGTAGTTTTGTTGGGTTTGGTTATTTTTTGTTTTTCTGCTTCTGCCTGTTGGGCTGTTTCTTCTTCAACCACTCTTTACTTTGGTTTCCAGGAAAAAGTTTTGGATGAGCAGGGAAACCTGGTGGAGGAGAAAAATTATGTTGGTTTACCATATGTAACCTAGTTAAAACCAAAAATGGCGTCTTCTACCTTTATCAGGACCATCTTGCTTCCACCAGACTAATTACTGATCAAGCGGGGGAGACAGTCGCCGAGCATGACTACTATCCCTATGGCCAACTCGTCAACCCGTTAATAAATAACTCGTTAATAAATAACCCGTTAATAAATAATAAGTTGTACACCTCCCAAACCCTCGATTATTCCACTAATCTCTACTACTACCACGCCCGATACTACGATCCTCAAACCGGCCACTTCATCAGCGCCGATTCTGCCGAAGGCCCGAACAGATACGCCTATGTCGCCGGCAACCCCATCAGCAGAAATGATCCGAGCGGGAAGAGCCTAAAAGTTCCGCTGGGAATGACAGAAGAGGAGCTTGCTTACGAAGGCCAAGAACCAGAAAATTTCTGGCAGGAATTAGAACAATTCGGCATCTCTTTAGCCTACAGCGCTTCACCCTGGATTCCGGAAAAATGGGCTGCCAAACTAAGCGGCACCCAAAAAGCAAGTATGAATCTTAGTTCCAGTCTAATGATGGTGAGTATGGTGAGCGGGCCGGCAGGATTGCCAAAAGAAAGCAGGGTTTTAGATTGGGTAAAAAGACTCACAGAAGAGAGCCATGCTCAATTTAGAAAATTGAAACCTTTCAGTTTAAATAGGGCCAAAATTATCTCTGGGACAGTTATGAACGAAGTTTTCGAATCAGGCGTAGGCAAAGCAATTCGAAGCCAGGCGTGGGATGAAGCTATTGGGCAAATGGGAAAAGCAGGATTGACCGTAGAAGCAGTTGAGCCTTCTGTTTTAAGAAATCTGGGTAAAGGGGTTAGCAATCAGGCCACTGTTCAAGGCAATAGGCTTTTAATAGAAAAAGCTGTTTTAGAGCAGGGAGGAAAAAAGCTAGGCGTAGAGCTTTTTCATGAATACACTAGTTGGTGGGCACAACAACGAGGCTGGGAGCGGGGATTGCCGCAATTCAGCTATGCAACCAGAATTGCCGATGCGATTGCCAATTTAATCAGCTGGTAAAGCTTCGTTTAGGAGTTGAAGGCCTGACAGGGGGGGCTGCCCCTGTCAGGGGGGGTGTTTGAGGGTTTGAGGTAGTTGCTATTGACAAAAGCATAAAAACTAGTTAAAGTTGCTATTATGAACAGCAATATTAATTTAAGCCAGCTTCAAGAGCATAATCCTTGGTGGAAAAGACCGGAGTTTATTTTTGATGATAATTACATTGTCGAGTTCAAGCGGCAAAGATATCCTTATTATCACCCGCTTTATTCTTCTTTTCCTCTTGATAAAGACAGCATCTTGACTCTTCGCGGGCCGAGAAGGATTGGCAAAACCACCTTGCTTAAATTAATCATCAAAAAACTGCTTCTGGAAGAAAAAATTAGCGCCGAGAGAGTTTTTTTCTTTCCCTGCGACACCATTAAAAATTTTCAAGAATTAAACCAGCTTTTAAGACTTTATCTTGATTTTATCCGGCCCAAAACAGAAGAACGCCTTTTTATTTTTTTAGACGAGATTTCATTTGTCAAAGAGTGGCAGAGAGCGATTAAGGCTTTGGCTGACAGCGCTAGGCTTAAAAAGACAGTTTTTCTGATTACCGGCTCAAACATTTTTGATCTTCAATTTTCTTCTGAAAGATTGCCTGGAAGAAGGGGAGAGGTTTTTCCCTGGGATATTAAGTTTTTGCCCTTAACCTTTTTTGAGTTTGTCAAGCTTTTAGAGCCGAAACTTTTGGCAAATTCGCTTTCAGCCTCTTTAGACCTTGGCCCGAAATTTAGAAAGCTTTTTTCCGACTATCTTCTCACTGGCGGTTTCCCAACCACCATTAATGAATATTTTTCCAAAAACTACATTGCCACGGAAACTTATGAAATTTTTTTGAACTGGATCGAGGGCGATCTTCATAAAGTCGGTAAATCCGAAGAGATTGCCTACCAGATTTTCAAGCGCCTTTTTCTTCATTTGACCAGCGAAGTTAGTTTTTACAAATTAAGCCGAGAGAGCGGGGTTTCTTCTCATTCAACAGTGGCAGAATATCTGGCAATTTTTGAAAAAATGTTCCTCACTTTTAATGTTCCTTTCTTTTCTTTAGCCGAAAAGCAGGTCTATTTTCGCAAAAACCGCAAGGTCTATTTTTCAGATCCTTTTATTTTTAACTCTCTGCGGGCCAAGACCGATGGTTTTTCTCAAAGCGCTTTTTCTTATAGCAAGGAATTTGCGGCTGATTTTAAAAATTGGCCGCGCTTAATGGAAAATACAGTTGGGTTCCATCTTAAGAGAAAATTCGAAAAGCTTTACTTTGGCCGCTTTCAAAACAAAGAACTTGATTTTGTTGGTTTTGACCAAGGGAGGTTTTCTTTTTTTGAGGTTAAGTATCAAGAGAAGGTTCTTCCAAGAGAGTTTAATTGGCTAAAAGAGATTCTTGGTCAGGAGAAATTAATCGTTCTTTCAAAAAATGACTTTTCCCAAGGCAAGGGTATTCAAATAATTCCCGGCGAACTTTTTCTGGGATTTTCTGATACTTGACAGGGGCTACCCCTGTCAGGCTGTCAGGGAGCAATTTCTAGTTTGATGGCTGGTCCCATGGTGCTGGTGAGAACCGCTTTTTGAATTTGGGGCAGGTCGAAAGGCTTCATGGCTTTTTCGATTTTTGCCAAGAGCTTTTGGCTGTCTTCTTTAACTTTGCCGATTTTCAGATGCGCCAGCGGCGCTTTTTTCTCGGTCATTTTGCCGGGTTCGCGGACCACCAGGTGAAGCTCAACTGTTTCTTCGACTTTCGTGTTCGCCATTTTCTTCAGTAAATCAACCGCTTCTGCTAGGGGATAAGTTTTCTGAGGATCAACCAGTTTCCGGAGAGCCTGGTAGCGCTTTGAACGGAGGTGAGTCCGCCGGCCCGCCGGCCGGCTGGCGGATTTGTCAGCCGCCTTTTTCTGGGTTGTTTTGGCAGCTGCTTTCGCAGGCGCCTTGGCTGTTTCTTCTGCTTTTTTTCCTACCCCTACCGGAGCTTCAGCGGAGAGGGGCTTGGCTTTCTTTTTTATCTCCTCTGCTTCTTGAAGCATTATTTCACCCATATCGGTGATCCGGCCTCGTCGGCCGGCAGGCCGGCCATGTTGCTTGCCAGGCGTAGTCTTTGTTTTGACTTCTTTTGCCGAAAGATCAATGGCGCTGATGCGTTTTTTACCCACGTTCCCTCACTTTCGCTCGGTCAAATTTAAAATTTAAAATGCACATTTCGCAGAAATCGCGCAAAGCGAGCAATTTAAAATTAATTTGTAATTTGTAATTTGTCATTTGGAATTTATTTTTACTCCCATGCTTCTAGCAGCGCCAGCGACAATTTTGACTGCTTTTTCTAAATCTTTAGTATTCAAATCCGCCATCTTTTCTTGAGCAATTTCTTTGACTTGGGCTGGTGTTAAGGTGCCGACAGTTTCCTTGCCGGCGTTGGCGCTAGCTTTTTCCAGGCCGAGCTTCTTTTTAATCAGGCTGCTGACCGGCGCCAGTTTAGTGATGAAAGTAAAGGTGCGGTCTTCATAGACCGTGATTTCCGCCGGAATCATCTCGCCTTTTTTATCTTTCGTCTTTTCGTTGTACTGTTTGCAGAAATCCATGATATTGACGCCGTATTGGCCTAAAGCCGGCCCCACCGGCGGTGCCGGATTAGCTTCGCCGGCTTTAAGGTTTAATTTGATAATGGTCTTAATTTTCTTCGGCATTTATAATCGTTATAATTTTTATAAAATTTATATCTTACTCACTTGCAGTAAGTCTAAATCCACCGGCGTTTCTCGGCCGAAAATCGAAACCAGCACTTTCACCCTTCCTTTTTCTTCGTCAATGCTGTCTACTGTGCCTAAGAAATCAGCGAAAGCGCCGTCGATAATTTTCACTGCTTCACCGCTGGAGAAATTCGCTTTATACCGCGGCGCCTTCATCACCATGAATTTTTTAATGGCTTCGACTTCTTTTTCCGGCAGGGGAGAGGGTTTTTTGCCGGTGCCGACAAAACCAGTCACTCCTTGAGTGGTTCTAACTACCAGCCAGGAATTGTCATCAAGAACCATTTCCACGAGAACATAGCCCGGAAACATCTTTTCTTTAATCGTTTCTTTCTGGCCGCGCTGAATTTTGATTTTATTCTGGGTCGGCACCAACACCGAAAGAATTTTATCCTTTAAACCCATGGTTTTTGCCCTTTGCAGCAAAGTTTCCGCCACTTTTTGCTCGCGGCCAGAATAAGTATGGACCACGTACCACTGAGGCTTCATTTGATTAAGATTCCCATTAGTTTAGCAAAAATAAGGTCCAAACCGCCAATATAAAGACTGACAACCAGGGTGACAACAATTACCACCAGTGTCAGTTTAATCAATTCCCGGCGGCCAGGCCAGCCGACTTTTTTCAGCTCAGCCCGAACCTCTTTTAAAAATTTGACAATCTTTTTCATCCGTGATAATTTGAATTCTACCACAAATGAAGAAAATTACCAAAGCCGTAATTGCTGCTGCTGGTTATGGTACCCGCTTCTTGCCAGCC
Source organism: uncultured Gammaproteobacteria bacterium (assembly GCA_964612215.1). GTDB lineage: Bacteria > Patescibacteriota > Microgenomatia > CAZTEW01 > CAZTEW01 > CAZTEW01. The sequence goes on along the minus strand of CAZTEW010000015.1, from coordinate 9,329 downwards.
ACGAAAACTATTCCTAAAGAAATGCTGCCTTTAATCGATAAGCCAATTATTCAGGTTCTGGTTGAAGAACTGGTGGCTTCAGGTATCAAGGATATTATCATTGTCACCCGCCGCGGTCAACACGCCATGGAAGACCACTTCGACTCTAATTTTGAACTGGAGTATATGCTCAAGGAGAACGGCAAGAAAGAACGGCTGGAGATGACCAAAGAGCCAAGCCAGCTGGCTAACTTTATTTTCGTCCGCCAAGGTCGGGATTTGCCTTACGGCAACGGCACGCCCCTGCTTTGCAGCCGCGAGCTGGTGGGAAAAGGAGAACCTTTTATTTATGCTTTTGGCGATGATTTGGTTAAAGCCGAAAAACCCTGCACTCAACAACTGATTGACTTTTATGAAAAAAATCCCGGCGCGGCTGCGGTAATCGCTGTTCAAAAAGTTCCCCAGCCAGAAGTCAACCGCTACGGCATCGTCAGAATTAAAAAAGGCACTTCAAACCAACTGGCGGAAATCGTGGAGAAACCAGCGCTGGCAAAAGCGCCGTCCAGATTGGCCTCTTTCGGCCGTTATATTTTAGACGACCAGGTAATTAAGCTTTTGGCAGAAAAAAAACTCGGCCAGGGCGGCGAGCTCTGGTTGGTGGATGCGCTCCAGCGTTTAGCCAAAAAGAAAAAAGTGCTGGTGGTGCCAATTGAAGGCGAATGGATGACTACCGGCGATCCTTTTCGTTTTATCAAGGCGATTATTGAATACGGTCTCGACCGCGACGACCTCGGTCCAACCCTCCGCGCTTACCTGGCTAGCTTAGAGCCTTCTCTAAAGTAATAAAGTCAGGTTTAGAAATCTAAAAAAGGCCTTAAGGGTTTACTTAATTTAGGGTGGCGCAGTTTTCTCAAAGCGGCTTGCTTGCGCAAAGATACCGCTTTGTCGGTAATGCCTAATTTTTCACCCACTTCTTCAAGGGTTCGTGGTTGGCGATCAGTTAAGCCATAGTGTAAATCAAGTGCTTTTTGACGTCTAGGGTTTAAGACCTTAATAGCGTGGTCTAATTCTTCTCGCAATTCTTTTGCTTCAAAAATTTGTGCTGGGTCTAAACCAGGGCCAGGAATTACCTCTTCTAATAAACTTAAACCCAATTCGTCATCTATTCTTACTGGTAAATCAAGCGGTACTCTTGATGGTTGGCGGTTCTTTTTAACAGCCGAAAGAATCTCGTTTCTTATGCAGACGCCAGCATAAGTGCTGAATCTATTGCCTAATTCAGGGTCAAATCCATTAGCCGCCCTGACAAGAGCTTCATTACCCGCGGCTACCAAGTCATCCATTTCCAAGCCTCTTCGAGAAGCGTAACCTTGAAATTTCTTAGCCACATGAACGACCAGTTTTCTATTAGCTTCTGCTAGTCTTTGTGGGCTTGCTGAAATCTCTTCTTCGGGAGTAAGGGGTGTGCATTCTGGCCAGCCCAGGCTTTGCAAATAAATATCAAGACCAGTAGTTTCCCTTGCCATACTTTTGCTATTATATCACCGTTGTCAACCTATAATACTCGAAATGTGATATAATTTTCTCAAAAGAGCATCTTCTCGAGACTGGAGGCTAGAAGCAGAGCCGGTTAAGGGTACAGAAATTAGCACAAGAGACTTTCAAGCTCGATTTGGCAGTATTGATTTCTCTTGGCGCTTTGGTTCTTAAACTTTGCGGGCGCGGAGGGAGTCGAACCCCCAGCACGGGTTTTGGAGACCCGTCGCTTACCAGTTAACGAACGCGCCCAAATCTCTTGTATTCTATCCCAATTTGCCTTTCACGTCAAACAGCTACGGTATGTTCACTTTAAAATGAAAGATGTAACACTATTAAAAGGTTTGTTTCACGATATGGCTGATTATGATCCTCTGGCAATTGACAGAGGATCAGCGGGGCAAAGAGCAATGACGCGTTCTTTAGAACAGGCTGCTATCGCGCGCCTTCGAGATCAAATTATTGCTCAACCGGGTGTAGATTTGACTCACAATGAAGCCACCAGTCAAGCTATAGGAGAATTGCAAACTAAAGGCAAACTCCGCTAGCTTAAATAAGATGAACGAAGTTAATCCTTTAACAGGGTTAGCAATAAACGCCGCGGCAAGAAGGGCGATTCAGAGAGAGATAGGGGCGGAAATAGGAGATTTATTTCGCGATGCGGCTGATCCTGAATTTCTTCGCAGGCCAGCAGAACTAGCGGCCGAGAAAGCTGCTCATCGGTTGATAGCTGACCTAGGTCATACTCCAGAAACTTTTGCTCAACTTTGTCAAAACGCGGCTTTGGTTGCTAGTTGTTCTTCTTTAGGGCCGGTGCCGCAGATTATGTCTGATGAAGAAGCTAGGCTATTAGCTCCATACAGAGAGGAAGATCAACTTCTCATCTTTCGTCTTCGAGATCATGTCATGGTTCAACCCGACGTTGATTTACCCCACCACGAAGCCAGCGCCATCGCTATAAGAGAACTTAAACAACGAGGAAAGCTCCGCTAATTATAATTTGTCAAAAATTTGCTTCCTAACTGCCGCCACGCTTTCCGGGTTGGCGAGGGTGGAGAGGTCGCCCAGCTCCTCAGCGGTGAAAAGATTTCTTAGCACTCTTCTCATGATTTTGCCAGAGCGCGTCTTGGGCAGAGCCTCGACAAGATAAATTTCTTTCAGTTTAGCAATCGGGCCAATCTGTTGGCGAAGATAATCAGCGGCTTCCTCTTTTAATTTCTCAGCCGGCCGGTTGTTTTTCGCAATGATGAAAGCGACCGGCGCCTGGCCTTTAATTTCGTCGGCCACAGCGATAACCGCGCATTCGGTAATGTCCGGATGGAGATTGATGGCCGCCTCCATCTCGCCGGTGGTCAGGCGGTGGCCGGCGACTTTGATGACATCATCCGCCCGGCCGACAATCCTGATCAGACCGCTTTTATCCTGGTAAGCCCTGTCTTCAGTGAAATAAATCTCGTCACCGTATTTTGACCAGTAGGTTGACTGATACTTTTCCGGATTCTGATAAATAGCCCTGACGAGACCGGGATTAAACGGCTGATGAAGAACCAAGTTGCCCTGCCTGCCGGCCGGCAGGCTTCTTTTCTTTTCATCAAGGATTTCAAATTTCAGGCCGGGAAAAGGCCGGCCGGTAAAGGCAGGCTTGAAAGGACCAAGTCCAGGCAGAGAACTGATTAAAATACCGCCGGTTTCAGTCTGCCACCAGGTGTCGACCAAGGGACAGCGTTCTTTGCCAATCTCTTTCAAATACCATTCCCAAGCCGCTTCATCAATCGGTTCGCCCACCGAACCGATTAAGCGCAAACTGGAAAACTGGTATTTGCGGACCAGGTTTGTTCCGTATTTTTCAAACATCCGAATCGCGGTCGGCGCCGTGTAAAAAATCGTCACCCGGTGTTTTTCAATTATTTTCGCCCAGCGGTCCGGTTCTGGCCAGTCAGGCGCGCCCTCAAAAAACAAAGTCGGCACGCCATTAAGCAGGGGAGAGTAAACTCCGTAAGTGTGGCCGGTCACCCAGCCGACGTCAGCAGTACACCAGAAAATGTCCTCGGGGTGAAAATCGAAAATCCATTTTCCGGTCCAATAAGCTTGAACAGTATAGCCGCCGCAAACATGGCAAGTGCCTTTGGGCGTTCCAGTTGAACCACTGGTATAAAGGATAAATTGGAGGTCTTCGCTGTCCATGGGTTCAGCCGGGCATTGATCGCTTTCGTTAGCCACCAGTTCGTGGTACCAAAGGTCGCGGTTTTCGCTCCAGCTAATTGCGTTTTTAGCTCGCTTGACGACAATGACTTTTTCAATTTGAGTATCTTTGAGAGCTTCGTCAGCGGCTTTTTTCAGATTGACCACCTCACCGCGGCGATAATAACCATCAGCAGTTATCAAGACTTTCGCTTTTGTGTCCTGCAGTCTGATTTTTAAAGCTTGAGAACTAAAAGCGGAAAAAACCACCGCGTGCACGGCGCCAATTCGGGCGCAGGCGAGCATGGCGATGGCCGTTTCTGGGAGCATCGGCAGATAAATTCCCACCCGGTCGCCTTTTTTAACGCCCAGTTTTTTCAGAGCATTGGCCAGGCGGTTGACCGCGGCCAAAAGCTGGCCATAAGTCAACTTCATTGCCTTTTCTTCGACCGGTTCTGGTTCCCAAATCAGAGCCAGCTTGTCGCTAGGATTTCGTTCAAAAATATTGTGAGTAATATTAATTTTGCCGTTGACAAACCACTTAAAATTCCGGGGCTGAAATTCAAAGCCCTTTTCCCATTTTTGAAACCAAATCAGCCCGCCGGCCAGTTTTTCCCAGAATTTAATTGGGTCTTGAAGCGCTTCCTGATAAACTTTTTTATCTTTAACCCAAGCTTTGTTTTTAAACTCCTCGCTCGGCCAATACAACCCGCCTTTCTTAATCATCTTATTGATATTCTGTCCCAGCGGTCATAATTTGTCAAGAACAACCCTTGACAAAGAGCGGGAGAGTGTGGCAAACTTATTTCTAATAATAATATTTTTTTGTTATTTAGAGAAACAATGAAGTTTGACCAGTTAAGGCTAAAAGCAAAAAAAACAGGCCTTTTTTCTTTAGAGGATATTTTCAAGTGGTTTCCTGAAGCCAGAATTATTTTTTGGCTGGCAGGAAATAAAAGCCGATCAATACCAGTCTTACAAAATTGCCAAGCCTGAAAAAGCGCTTTTTGATTTTCTTTATTTAAATAAGAATTCTTTAGGAAAAAATTTTCCCCAGGAAGAAAGATTTGTTTTTGGGAAAGATTTTGAATGGCGAGAATTTAAGCGATACGCTCTTTTGGTAAAAACCAAAAAGTTTCAAGAATTAGTTTCTCAACTTAAATGATTAATCAATTTCTTTGGCAGCAAATTTTAGAAGAAGCCGAAAGGCAAGGGATTCCCTTAAATAAAAAAAGGGCGATTTTGCGCGAGTTTCTTCAGGTTAAATTTTTAACCAGTCTTTATTCTTTTTCAGGCTGCCAAAAGCTGGCTTTTATTGGCGGGGCGGTTTTAAAACCATTGAAAATCAATTCAGAGAGTGATTTTTTTGCTAACCTAAAGAGGATTTATCAAGAAGAAAAGAATCAGATGTCTTTTTATAAAAGACAAATCAGGCCTTTTTTGCTTCAAGAAGAAAAGGTAAAATATCTGGATTTTCTGGCTTCACTTTAGCTTGCTGGTTTCTTTGTGTTCAGTGTGCTTCCGGCACTGGCGGCAGTTATTTGACAGCTGTTGGTTAGCAAGAGATAATTAAGGCGGTGAGTAAATGGCAACTAAAATTTTTTCAGACCGCGAGAGGTGATTATCCGGTTAAAGACTTCATCGAGAAATTGAGTAAGAAAACCTACGCGCGAACACTGCGTTCGCTTACTTTGCTTCAAGGTTTCGGGCCTTTTCTGAAAATGCCTCACTCAAGAAAAATAATCCCAAACCTTTATGAGTTAAGAATAAAAGGCACCGAATCAATTAGAATTTTTTATTGCCAACTTCAAAAGACATACTACCTTCTTCACGCTTTTAAGAAAAAAACGCCAAAGACGCCTAAAAAAGAGATAAAAATTGCTCTTGACAGGATGAGCGAATTAAGATAACATATACGTTATGAAAAGAAAACACCTTGATTTTAGTGATTATAAAAATAAAGTTCTACTTCAGGACAGGCGGCTTAAGGCTGAATATGAACGGCTGCAGCCAGAATTTGCTGTTATCGAAGCTATTTTGAAAGCGCGGCGGCAAAAAGGATTGACCCAAAGAGTCTTAGCTAAAAAAATGGGGACTAAACAGTCAGCCATTTCTCGACTAGAAACTGGTAAGGCTAATCCTTCTTTAGGTTTTCTACAGCGCTTAGCAAGAGTACTAGATTCTCGTCTTGAAATTCATTTAGCTGCAAACTCTTAAGATTTTATTTTAACTTCCCGGTTTCCTTGTGTTCAATGTGTTTTCGGCACTGGCGGCAGTATTTGCGAAGCTTGAGTTTGGCCGGCGTATTGGCCCGGTTGCGTTCGGTGACATAATTTCTGCGGCCGCACTGAGAACAGACTAAGCCTAATAATTGCCGTGGTCCTTTTTTCGCCATAAGGATATTATATCAGGTTGACGCCGTTTTTTCATCTGTTATGATGAAATGGTGAAACAGAAGACAATCCTCATTTTTTTAGTCTCCTTATTGGGTTTCTCTGGGTCATCGGTCCGGGCTGCAGAGATTCCCAGCGCCGGCCTTTGTCCGGAAATGGCAACCGTTGCCTACAGTACTTATGATGAGCGCTTTTTTCTGGTCTGGAAAGAGAGAAGATGCTCAGATCCAAGCAACAGCTGCGACAATGACAAAAATCGGCCGCCGGCAAGCAGCGCTTCCGACTGCGGCCAGTGTGCAACCGGCAACTGCGGCTATTCCGGATGCGGCAAAGATTACGGCCTCTGCGGCAACGGTGATTTGAAAGGACAATTTTTAAACCGGGAGGGAAACCCGGTCGGACAGCCTTTTGTGATTGCTGGAGATCCCCCCTTTGCTTTAGATCATAAACATCCCTGGCTTCACCAAGAATATCCCTTTGTTTCCTACAACTCTCAAAGAAACGAATTTTTAGTTGCCTGGCAGGAGATGCCGGTCGATGCTATCGACGAAAAAGGAGGCGCCCGAAACTGCGACCGCTCCGGAGGTATCTGCTGTTATGATATTGCTGCCCGAAGAGTCACCGCCAATGGAAGCCTAGGACAGACAGTCAAGCTGAGTTCGGCTGATGACTGCCAGTGGGTGCCGCAAATCGCTTATGATTCAATCAATGATAAGTATTTAGTCATCTGGCATGATCACCGGCATCGGGGAACAGCAACAGAAAAAGAAATCTATGGGCAATTACTTAGGTATTCTCCCGCAGGCGAGTTGGAACTTCAAGGCAGTAATTTTTCCGTCACCAGAGAGACTTCCGGATATCAGGAGTATTCCTCGATAGTTTTCAACAGTACTCTCAATAAATATTTTGCCGTCTGGGGTGACAAAAGAGAGGGAAAATACAACATTTATGGACAGTTTGTCAATCCCGACGGCACTTTTGACGGCCCAAACAAGCATATTTTCGGAAGCGGCGATTCCTTCAATCATGAAAAACCGTCTGTCGCCTTTCTCCCCCAAGACGACGTTTATATAATCTCCTGGACGGCAAAAGACAGCGCCGGCAACTCCAAACCAATGGCTAAGCTCCTTGACCAACAGGGTCGGGTCGTCCGCGAACTGGCACTGGGAGAAAACTTTCAAAGCTACTTTGCCATCACCCGGACAGATTGTCAGCCGTTGACTAATGCCTGTCTTATTGCCTGGGCCGGAGGCAATAAATTAAAATACGCCATTTTTAACAACAAGACAAAAGAAGTGGAAAAAACCGCTGAGGTGGTTAGTATCGGCTGGATGCAGTATCTAAGAGCGGCTCACAACAACAGCACCACCTCGCCAAAATATTTGATCGCCTACAATTATGGCCTGCCTTCCCATCTTTATTACAATACCGTCAACGACCCACTATTACCAGGAGCAACCGCCACCCCGACTCCTTCCCAAAAACCAACACCGACAGTCAGTCCGACAGTCTCACCGCCAGAAGGGCCACCAATCGGAGGGATCGGCGCCTGTCATTGGGTGCCTAGTTTTATCAGCGAAGCCGGCATGATTAACTGGGGTTATGAAACCAGTCTGGGTCGGGGCGTTTTTTGGCGGGAACTTGAACCCTCGCCCGACCAGTTTGATTTCCGCACGCTAAACAGCTTTATCAACAGCTTCTCAGGGACAGGCGCTAAAATTTGGCTAGCTATCCAGACGAGTGATTCCGACCTTTACAACCAAAGAAAAGCTCCCCTTTGGCTTGACAGCTTGGGCGCAAAATGGTTTGCCTGCCAAAAAAGCCGGGATATTGGTATCTTTGCTCCCTGGGATGAGGTTTATCTTTGGCGGTTAAGAAATCTCCTCGAGAGGGTCAACGGACATATTCAGTCGCAGTCGGCCGAATATAAAAAGACAATCGGCGGGATCATCATGAACTCAGGAGGATTTTACGGTGAAATGCAGCTTTGGAGCGGCAACGACTGTCAAATAAAGGACAGACTAAAAGAGGATTTGGCCAGCAGAATTGGTGGCTCCGTGGATGAGCAAAAATTTAATGAGGAATATTACAAGGCAATTTCCAAGCTGGTAGAGATATATATGAGCGCCCTTGCCGATATGCCGGTCGCCATCCAATTGGGCTATAACACCCTTTTTATAAAGCCGGGAGGCAGTCAAAAACGAGTGGATGAAGCGGTGGTTGAAGACAAGGTTTCCCAATATGGCCGGCGTCTAATTTTAAAATGGAATGGTCTTGACCCAACCAATGTCGGCGACAGCCAAGACGATATCCGGGAGCGGCAGAATAGTTATTACCGGGATCTTTTTTTACGTTTTAAAGACCAAACCCAGGTTGGTTATGAGGCCGGTCATCCGGAGCTTTATCAAAATCCGGTCTGGTCAGGCAACTGGGACGAGAATCGCTTTCGCAACGTTTTTAGCTGGGCTTTGAGTTCTAAAGCCAGCTTTGTCTGTTTTCAACCCAGCTCTGATCCCAAAAGAGATATTTTGACCGCGGTGCAGCAAATTCCCGGTTGGACGAGCTTTGATCAGGCTTTGGAGGCTAATCTCGGCAATTTACCCACGGTGACCCCGGCGCCGGTCAACCTCAAGCAGGTTATTTCCCGCTACGGCCAGACGAATGGCGTTGATCAAAACGGAGACGGTTTGGTGAACGGCCTTGACTTTAGCGCTAGACTTTAATCCGGTAAGGTTTGCGGGTTAACAGCCATTGCCAGAGGGGCAGCAATTTTATTTTGCCTTCTTTAACCTTTTCTTCGCCAGCGTCGTCTTCAGTAATGATTAAGCCTTTGGACAGCTTGAATTGTTTCATCACTTTTCTTAAGTTTTTGATTTCTCTTTCTTTAGTTTGCGGCTGGTTGATTTGCCAGCAGACCTGAAAAAACAATATTTTCGGCTAAATGGCCGCTGTTTTGACTAAATCCGAAGCCAACAGCGTTAGCCAGGCCAGTATCGACGGCATAAACTTTCCGCGGACTTTTTTCTTGCTCATTTAAGACTACCTCTGGAAAAGCGCCAAATTCTAGATATTGGTTCAGGATATTCTGGAAAAGAAAGAGGGGAGACAACAATATCTTTAAAATTATTATTCGATAAAATGTGCCAATTTTATCGACTATTGATAAAATAATAGACAAATTGGGAAGTCTTGTCAAGTTTATGTACTAGTCACACACTTTTTCGACATTAAGCCTCTGGA
>CAZTEW010000014.1:0-16264 GCA_964612215.1 uncultured Gammaproteobacteria bacterium | reverse complement strand
TGTGTCTCAACAAAAAATTATTGCCGGGATTGATGTTGGCTCTGCCAAAGTGACCACGATTATCGCTTCGGTCGGCAAGAAAGAAGAAGTCGATATCAGCGGCGTTTCGGTGGTGCCCAGTCGCGGCGTGCGCAAAGGTCAGATTATTGATATTGATCAAGCGGTGCAGGCGATTACCGAAAGCGTTGAGGCGGCAGAACGGATGGCTGGTTTTGCTGTTTCTACGGCTTTCGTGGCTTTAAGCGGTATTCATATTGAGTCAATCAACTCCAAGGGTGTGGTGGCAGTGGCTGAGCCAGAAGTGGAAATCACCCGGGAAGATGTTAAACGGGTGCTGGAATCGGCCCAGGCGATTTCGCTGCCATCTGCTCGGGAAATTATTCATGTCATTCCCAGGAATTTTATTGTTGATTCTCAAGGCGGCATTAAAGATCCTTTGGGCATGACCGGCGTCCGTCTGGAAGCAGAAGCTCATTTAGTGAGCGGTTCGACGACCGCCATCCGCAACCTCACTAAATGCGTCAATGAAATCGGCATTGATGTTGCCGGTTTGGTTTTTTCCGGAGTGGCTGCCAGCGAAGCGGCTTTGTCAGAAACGGAAAAAGAGCTGGGAGTTTGTTTGGTGGATATTGGCGCTGGTACGACCGATGTCTGTATTTTCCAGGAAGGAGCGCTTTCTTTCTCTTCAGTCTTGCCGGTCGGCGCTAATAATGTCACTAATGATCTGGCCATTGGTTTAAGAGTCAGCTTGGAAAGCGCCGAGAAAATTAAGCGCTTTTTAGCGCAAGAAAAACCCCAGCCGACTTTACCAGGGAAAGAAAAAGTCATCAGGGAAAGCGATGAAGTCAATCTGGCCTCTTTAGGATTAAGCGAAGGCATGAGAAGCATTTCCCGAAAAACCGTGATTGATGGTATCATTAGGCCGCGGCTGAATGAGATTTTCATGTTAGTCAGCGCCGAATTAAAAAAGTCAGGTTTTGGCGGCGCCACGCCAGCCGGGGTAGTTTTGACCGGCGGCGGCGCGGAAACACCCGGAGCGCTGACAGCCTGCAAGCGGATTTTATCCCTGCCTACCCGCGTCGGTTTACCGACAGGCATTTCCGGATTGATTGATGAAATTGAAGCTCCTGCCTATGCCGCTTCAGTTGGTTTAATCCTTTACGGCCGGCGTCATGGCGAAAGCCAGACAGTCAAGTTTTCTCTGCGCAGCGTGGGGAAGTTCGTCGCTAGACTGCCGGTTAAAGGGGTGGCCAGCAAAGTGATTGATTTTGTGAAATCATTTTTACCTTAATGGTTTTAGTCAAGCCAGATATTGATCAGTTTGCCCGCATTAAAGTCGTCGGTATTGGCGGCGGCGGCGGCAATGCGGTGAGTTCAATGGTCCGGAATCTCCAGATAAAAGGCGTGGAATTTGTCAGCGTCAATACCGATGTTCAGGCTTTAATGAATTCCCAGGCAAAAGTTAAGGTTCAGATTGGTGAAAATCTGACTCAGGGTTTAGGTTCTGGTGCTGATCCGGAAATCGGCCGCCAGGCAGCCGAAGAATCCAAGGAAAAATTAAAAGACCTCTTTATTGATACCGACATGATTTTTTTAACCGGCGGCATGGGCGGCGGTACCGGCACCGGTGCGGCGCCGCTGATTGCCCAGCTGGCTAAAGAATCCGGCGCTTTGACGGTGGCTGTCGTCACTAAACCGTTTGGTTTTGAAGGCACCAGGCGGATGGTAGTGGCGGAAGACGGCATTGAGGATTTAAAAGACAAAGTCGATACCTTGGTTGTCATTCCCAACCAAAGGCTCCTGGAAATTGTTGATAAAAAGATGACGCTTTTGGAAGCTTTTAAAGTGGCAGATTCAATTCTGGGCGAAGCGGTGCAGGGCATTTCAGAAATTATCACCACGCCGGGTTTGATTAACGTTGACTTTGCCGATGTCCGGACGATTATGACCGATGCCGGTACGGCCCTAATGGGCGTGGGCGTGGGTAGCGGTGAAAACCGGGCGGCCCAGGCAGCCAGAGAGGCAATTACTTCGCCTTTACTGGAGCTTTCCATTGAAGGCGCCCGGGGAATCCTTTTTAACATTATCGGCGGCGCTGACTTAACCATGAACGAAGTCAATGAAGCCGCCAAGATTATCAGTCAGGCGGCTGATCCGGATGCTAATATTATTTTCGGAGCGGTGATTAAGGAAGAGATGAGCGACGAGATGCGGATTACGGTGGTGGCCACCGGCTTTGACGAATCGCGCCAACAGCTTCAGAATTTAGTCAGCGAGCCGCCGCCGAAAATCGTTATGCCCCAGCTGCGGCCTTCGGCAGAACCAGAACCCCAATTAGAAATTGAATTGAAAGGAAAAAAAGACTTGACTCAGCTGCACAAAGAAGTGCTGATTGAAGACCAACTGGACATTCCCGCCTTCCTCCGTAAAGGTCGTTAAACCATCCCTTGACAGGGGCTACCCCTGTCAGGCTTCGATCCATCAAAACGCTTCATAAAATAGTTAAGCTTCTTGTTTATTGCTTAATGCCGAACCACTTTCATTTATTAGTAAAGCAAAGAACAAAAGAAGGGATTGCGCAATTGATGAACAGAATTGGCACTAATTATGTGATGTATTTTAACAAGCGATATGAGCGCGTTGGGCCTTTATTTCAAGGAGTCTATAAGGCAGTAATGGTTGAAAGCGAGGAGCAGCTTTTACACCTTTCTCGTTATATTCACATCAATCCATTAGGCATAGAAAACAAAAATTTCAAAAAATTAATAGACTATTCTTACTCAAGTTACGGAGATTATCTAGGGGACCGAGAGACGAACTGGCTTAATTCTGGGGAAATACTTTCTTATTTTAATTCAGGAAAATCAACGGAATTGAAAGATTATCTCTCGTATCAAAGTTTTGTTGAAGTTTACGAAGAAGAAGAGGAGAATTTTCTCGAGGGTTAATCCTTTGAAGGGTTTGACCCTGTTGGAGTTGACAAAAGTGATTATATTGATTATATTATACTGAAGATGTTGAAAAAAGAAGGGAGGTGAGAAGGATATGGCTGAAATAGAAACTACAACAAGAGAGTTAACAGTAGAAGATTTTCCCGCAACTGTGAGAGTAATCGAACGCAGAGATAAAAATGGTAAACTTATAGAACCAGGGGAAATGGAAATAAGATCAGGGGAGCAGATTGATTCGGTCTTGCGGAGATTAGGCCCACATGGAGCAATAGGAGGATGAAAATCAAAGTCACCGAAATCATTATTGGTTTTTAACCCTGACAGGGGCTACCCCTGTCAGGGAAAATGAACCTCTTCTTAGGAAGAGGTTTTTGTTGTAAAATACGATTATGGCCTTTAAAAACTTACCAGCCAAGCCGGATTTTGTGGAGATGGAGCATCAATGGTTAGAACGATGGGGAAAGTCCGGTTTGGTGAAAAAATATCTGCATAAAAACGATCAAAGCAAGAAACGTTTCTCTTTTTTAGACGGCCCGATTACCGCTAACAATCCGATGGGTGTTCATCACGCCTGGGGCCGGACCCTGAAAGACCTTTATCAGCGCTACCATAATATGAAGGGCGAGGCCGGCCGGTTCCAGAACGGTTTTGACTGCCAGGGGCTTTGGGTGGAGGTGGAAGTGGAAAAAGAGCTGGGCTTCAAAGACAAAAAAGAGATTGAAAAATACGGGATTGCTAAGTTCGTTCAAAAATGCCAGGAACGGGTTCAAAAATATGCCACCATCCAGACCGAGCAGTCAAAGCGTTTAGGCTATTTCATGGACTGGGACAATTCGTATTACACCATGAGCGATGAAAACAACTACATGATCTGGCATTTTCTCAAAAAGTGCTGGCAGGAGGGCAATTTATATAAAGGCCGGGATACGGTGCCTTGGTGCCCCCGCTGCGGCACGGCTATTTCCCAGCACGAAATTCTGACCGAAGATTATCAGGCAGTGACTCATCAGGCGGTTTATTTTAAGCTGCCGATTAGCAGCCGCAAGAACGAATCGTTCCTAGTCTGGACCACCAGTCCTTGGACGATTCCGGCCAACGTGGCTTTGGCGGTTCACCCGGAGTTTAAATACGGCCGTTTTCAAAGCAAGCAGACCGGCGAAGTTTTAATCCTGCTGAAAGACCTGGCCGGAAAAGTTTTCGGTAAAAGCCAGGACTGGGAACTTGTAGAAACGGTTTCTGGTAAAAAACTAGCTGGTTGGTCTTACCAAGCTCCTTATGACCATTTACCCCAGGTGCAAAAAGCCAAAAAAGAAAAACCAAAGAAATTTCACCTGGTTGTTTTAGATAAAGATTTAGTGACCGCTGAAGAGGGGACTGGCTTAGTTCATATTTCACCTGGCTCTGGTCCAGAAGACTATCAATTAGCCCAGCGAGAAGACTTGTCAGTGATTGAAGCCATTGATGAAGCCGGTAATTATTTGGACGGTTTCGGCCCGCTGACCGCGAAGAACGCCAAAAACCAGCCTGAATTAATTTTTAATTTCTTGAAAGAGCAGGCCAATTCCCGTTTCTTTTTTAAGATTGAGAATTACCGCCACCGCTATCCGGTTTGCTGGCGCTGTAAAACTGAACTGATGTGGCGGAGTGTGGATGAATGGTACCTGGCGATGGGTAAACCATCGAAGGCAAAAGGCAAAAGGCAAAAGGCAAAAGTTAAATCTTTGCGGGAGAGAATGATTAGGGTGGCGCGGCAGGCCCGCTGGATTCCTGACTGGGGTTTGGATCGGGAGCTGGACTGGCTGAGAAATATGGATGACTGGCTGATTTCCAAGAAGCGCTATTGGGGTTTGGCCCTGCCGATTTGGGAATGTCAGCAATGCGGCTCTTTTGAGGTGATTGGCAGCCGGGAAGAATTGCGGCAGCGGGCCGTGCAAGGCTGGGATAAATTTGATGGCCAGACGCCGCACCGGCCCTGGGTGGACGAAATTAAAATTCGCTGTCCTAAATGTCAGAATTTAACTAGTCGGATTGCTGATGTTGGCAATCCCTGGCTGGATGCCGGCATTGTCAGTTTTTCCACCTTAAAATATCAGACTGATAAGTCATGCTGGCAGAAATGGTATCCGGCCGACTTAATTTTGGAGTGCTTTCCCGGCCAGTTTAAAAATTGGTTTTACTCTCTGATTGCCATGGCGACGGTTTTGGAGGACACCACGCCGTTTAAAGTTTGCTTTGGTCATGCCTCGGTGCGTGACGAAAAAGGGGAGGAAATGCATAAGAGTAAAGGCAATGCCATTTGGTTTGACGAGGCGGCGGAGAAAATGGGCGTCGATGTCATGCGCTGGCTGTATGTTAAACAAAGGCCGGCTCTGAACCTGAATTTCGGTTATCAAATCGCCGATAAAACCCGGCGCCAGTTTCATTTAACGCTTTGGAACGTTTATCGCTTCTTGATTATTCAATCGAACAATCGAACAATCGAACAATCGAACAATCGAACAATTTTGGATCGATGGATTGTGTCCCGTTTCCAGCAGACGCTGAAGCTGGCGACTGAAAAACTGGATGATTTTCAACATGATCGAGCTGCCGAAGCCATGGGGGCTTTTGTTCAGGATTTATCAACCTGGTATTTGCGCCGCTCCCGAGAGCGTGAAGATAAAAAAGCTTTTCAAACGACTCTTGGCCAAGTTCTTGTCACTTTTAGCAAAATGCTGGCAATTTTTACGCCGTTTTTGGCCGAAGAAATCTATCAAAATTTAAGCGGCGGCAAATCGGTTCATCTTCAGGACTGGCCAATTGTAAATGATAAACTAATTGACAAAAAATTAGAAGCAAAAATGGCTTGGGTTAGGCAAGTCTGCGAGCTGGGTCACAGCGCTCGGAAGGCCAGCGGTATTAAAGTGAGACAGCCCCTTAACGAATTACGAATTATGAATCACGAATTACGAATAGATGAGGAATTATTAGTCTTGATTAAAGACGAATTAAATGTTAAAAAAGTTGTTTTTGGGCCAGGTAAAGGCGAACTAAAAGTTAAATTGGATACGCAGATAACGCCAGCTCTCAAGGTTGAAGGCGAGGCCAGGGAATTAATCCGCCGGATTCAGGATCTGCGCAAGAAACAAAACGTCCGGCCTGACCAGCAGATTACGGTTACGGCTCCCCGCTGGCCCAAACAATTTGCAGATGACATCAAGGCCAAAACCCTGACCAAAAAACTGGTTAAAGGCAATGAGTTGTTGGTGGAGGCGATAGAAGACAAAGTTACTAGCAGGGAAAACTGATTTAGAGTAAGATAAGGGTGATGTTTAGGGATTTTGAATGGGGGATGCTGATCCTGGCGGTGCTGATTTTCTCCCTGGGCCTGGCAGTGCTGGCATCAGTATCGCCGGAATTTGTCAAACCTCAGTTGATTTATTTTAGCGTCGGCTTGGTGCTCTTTTTTATTTTCAGCCGTCTTGATTATCAGGTTTTCCAGGGCTTGGCAGCGCTGGCTTATTTTTTCTGTTTGCTGCTGCTCTTATCGACTCTGGTTCTGGGCCACTTGACCCGGGGCACTCTGCGCTGGCTAAGTTTCGGTCCTTTTACTTTGCAGCCGACAGAAATCATCAAACCCTTTTTCATTCTGGCTTTCAGCGGTTTTGGCGTCAGCCTGGATATGAAGAGACTGAAAAGCCTCGGACTGATGGTTCTGTTTTTCCTGCCGCTGGCGCTGCTGATTTTTTACCAGCCGGCCCTGGGTTCTTTAATCGTCGTCAGCTTCAGCTGGCTGGCAATTATTTTCGCTAGCGGCGCTAATGTCTGGCATTTGCTGGCGGCGCTGCTTGCCGGTTCAGTGACTTTCCCGCTTTTTTGGCGGTTTTTAGCCGCTTACCAAAAAGAGAGGATTTTAGTTTTTCTCAATCCGGCTAGCGATCCTTTGGGTAGCGGCTATCATCTCATTCAAGCCAAAATTGCCATCGGCTCCGGCCGGATTTTTGGCAAAGGCCTAGGTCAGGGCACCCAGTCCCATTTGCGTTTTCTGCCGGAGTTTCAGAGCGATTTTATTTTTGCCGCCTTGGCAGAAGAGCTGGGTTTAATCGGTTCGCTGATGTTATTTGCTTTCTTTATTCTGCTGATATTTTATTTATTGAGGTTAAGCCAGAGAAGCCAGGACCGGTTCGGTTCGCTGGTGGCTCTGGGTATTGCCAGTTTGCTGGGTTTCCAGGTTTTTGTGAACATCGCTATGAATCTTGGTTTGCTGCCGATCACCGGTATTACCCTGCCCTTGGTTTCCAGCGGCGGCAGCTCTTTAATTGCCACCTTAATTGCCCTGGGTATCAGCCACAGCATTGCCAGGGTTGAGAAAAAACAATTTTAGAGTTAAAATATGATTATGAAATACGCGGTGGTGCAAATCGCTGCCAAGCAATACCGAGTCAGTGAGGGAGACGAGCTTTTAGTTGAGAAAATTAACGCCAAGAAAGGCGACAAGATTGATTTTGACCAGGTTTTGCTGACGGTCGCTGACCAGCAAGTGCAGATCGGCCAGCCGTTAGTGGCTAAGGCGAGCGTGAAAGCGGAAATTTTAGATCAGGTTAAAGCTGAAAAAATCAGGGTGGCCAAGTTTCGGGCTAAGTCCCGCTATCGGAAAGTCAAAGGTCACCGCCAATCGTTAACCAAAATCAAAATAACTAAGATCAATGGCTAAAACGAAAAGCAAAGGCAAAGTCAGACAACAGAAACCGCGACCGAGCAAGCGCTTGGGCGTGAAGAAATTCGGCGGCCAAAAAGTGAAAGCCGGCAACATTCTCATCCGCCAGCGGGGCACTAAATTTCATCCCGGAGAAAATGTCGGCTTGGGCCGCGACCACACTCTTTTCGCCCTCAAAGACGGCCAGGTAGGTTTTAAAAAAAGACTGGGAAAAACCTTGATTTATGTTAGCTGAATATCTGCTGGAAAAGCTGAAGAGAAAAAAGCTGAACTCCATTGAGCGGGCGAAAACCATCAAGCGTTTGGTAGAAGAATTGGGTTTGACTAGCCGCCAAATCAGCCAAAAGATCAAAAAAAGCCCGGCTTACATTTCCAACACCCTGCGGCTTTTAAATCTGCCGGAAGCGATTCAGGACGGCTTGATTTCCGGCCTGATTTCTGAAGGCCATGCCCGGGCGCTGGCGGCGATTGAAGATACTCGGGAGATGATTAACGCTTATAAGAAAATTTTGCGAGAGGAAGGCAGTGTCCGCTTGGCCGAGAAGCTGGCCCGGCAGCTGAAAGCGAAGACCAGCCAGTTGCCGAAAAAGAAAGACTTTTTGGAAAAAGCCAAAGAAGAAATCAGCGCTGTTTTGGAGAACGCCAAGGTGGAAATTAGCCGCTCCCGCGTCCAGAGCCGGCTGACGATTACCCTCAAGGGCGGTTACGAGAAAACAGAGTCTTTATTGAAGCAGATTCACCGCTTGCTGACTAAGCCCACTTTTGATAAGGGCCAGTAGCGAAACCAGGCACGGCCGATAATTTTTTCCCGCTCGACTGGTCCCCATTCCCGCGAGTCAGAAGAGTGGTTGCGGTTGTCGCCGAAGACAAAATACTGGCCTTCGGAGATGGTATAAGTTTGGCCTTCTTTTAAAAAATGGCCGCTAAGGGTTTGGAAGCTGGCTGGCAAATACGCTTCTGCTAATTTTTGGCCGTTGATAAAAACCTCGCCCCTTTCGATTTTGATAGTTTCGCCGGGGAGACCGATGATTCTTTTGATATATTCGTAGTCTGGATCTTGGGGAGAGGTGAAGATAATCACGTCTTCACGTTGGGGGTCATGGAAGCGGTAGCCAATTTTGTCGGTCAGGATGTATTCTTGGTCCAGAAAATTCGGGTTCATCGAGTTGCCTTTGACCTGATGGGGTTGGACCAGGAAGAGGTAAAGAATGACGAAAATTGAGAGGGCGATGACTACGGTTTGGATGAAATCCAGAAAGAAATGGCGGATGCGGTTCAAAATCGTTTTCATGTTTTTATAATAAACTTCTTTTTCTTGAAAAACAAGGAGAGAATTTGCTAGAATAGAACTGTCTGGGCTCGTAGCGCAGTGGTAAGCGCGCTTCGTTCACATCGAAGAGGTCGAGGGTTCAAATCCTTCCGAGCCCACCAAGGTGGACTCTTTTTAAAAAAATCCGAACTTCCTTTTCAAAACTTCTGAACAAATTGTCTCTAGAGATTGATTCTTAAGTGTGTGTAACTGGTAATATTCGGGATGCTTGGTAAAGTAACATGATGAATATATTTTGCCTTTTGAAGTTGCTAAACCTATATTAAAAGCAACAATTTCTTTAGAATTTTCCAACAACAATTTTTTTGTTTTCTCTAAAGCATGATGAACGTTATTCTTCTTTAATTCTCTTTTAAGTAAATACCAAATTTTTTCGGCACCAATATCACCTGGAACCTTAGGCAAAGACACTCTTCTTAATAACCCATTAAAAACAAACGAATATTCACCATCTATGTATGGTTGATTATACGCAAGTATTCCTTTGTCTTTAGGGAACGAAGCGCTTCTAGCATGAACAACAAAAATTTTCGTACTGGGAAAATTATCAAAACTATTAACTTTCTTCCAGATGGGGAATAAGGACTTCTTTAGTTGCCATTGTTTTTGATTATCTACCCAAGCCATGCCCCAGCCATCATCTTGCCGATCTCCATCATCAGCTCTACTTTTCCTTGCCATTTCTGCAAATTTAATAAGTAATTCCTTGGGTTTAATCGGTTTTTTGGATTTTACCAGTAAAAAACGGCACATCTTATGATAATGAAGAAAAAATCTTTTTAAGTTTTTCGATTGCAATATCGATATGTTTTTCTTTAATAATATAAGGAGGCAGGAAACGAACAACATCTTCTCCAGCTGGAATAGCAAGAATTTTTTCTTTCTGAAGTAGCTTCAGTAACTGGTCTCTTTTGTTTTCTTTTATTGCTAAACCTAACATGAGGCCAGTCCCTCTAACTTGAAAAATAAAATTAGAGTTAAGAGTTAACAATTTTTCTAAAAAATACCTTCCTGTCATCCATATCTCTCTTAACTGTTTAGTATTTAACAATTCCAAAGTTGCTAAAACACCTGTGCAGGCTAATGGATTTCCCCCAAAGGTAGAAGTATGTATCTGCTTTGGAATTGCGCTGGCAACTTGGTGATTAACTACCGTTGCCCCCACGGGAATTCCGCCAGCCAGACCTTTACCTAAACAAAGAATATCGGCAAAAACTTTCTCCTTTTGGGTTGCAAGAAATTCTCCTGTTCTTCCGACACCAGTTTGAATCTCATCTACGATTAAAAGCAACCTGTTTTTATTACAGATTTTTCGCACTTCTTTTAGATATCCAGGCTTTGGTATAAAAATTCCTCCTTCTCCTTGGATAGGCTCCACCATAAATCCGGCCGTATCAGCATCAATGGCATTTTGAAGGGCATGAATATCATCAAAAGGAATTGTGAGGAATTCCCAGAGGAGAGGCTCAAATGGCTTTCTATATTTTTCACCAGCAGTTGCAGAAAGAGCACCCAGGGTTTTTCCATGATATCCGTTCTCGCAGACAATAAATTTTCTTTTGCCGGTTGCAAGTACGGCAAATTTTAGCGCTGCTTCAATTGCTTCTGCGCCAGAATTTGACCAATATACTTGTGAGTATTTTCCCCCACATCTTAAAACTAGAGACTGCGAAGCTTTTGCTCGCACATTGTTATTAAAACTACTATGAAGCGTGGTTAGAAGTTTTAATTGAGTAGTCAGAGATTTTACAATGCTAGGATGATTATACCCAAAGATGCTAACGCCATAATTACTCATTAGGTCGAGGTATTTTTGTTGTTTTTCATCAAAAAGAAAAACACCTTTTCCTCTTACAAGAGTAATTTGTCTGTCGACATAAGTGTTAACTATGTATTTTTGCTGTAAATAATTATAATTTCCCATAGGTTTTTACCCAATTACTGTTCCTTTCTCTTTTATGGCATTTAAAATTGGGTGTTTGATTCTTCCATCGCCCCAGTATATTTTCTTTACACCTAATACCAATGCCTTTTGCGCTCCAAGTAGTTTTTTCTTCATCCTACCAATAGCAAACTTCATATCGCCCTCTAATTCTTCTTCTTTTATCTCTTTTATTAAGCTTTTGGGGTCGTTAATATCTCTAAGCATTCCTGGCGCTTCGAAGAGAACAATGATCTTTTTTATTCCTAATATGCCTGCCATAAGTGCTGCCGCAATATCGTTATCAGTATTTACAATTTCATTTTCAAAACTTATTGCTGGTGGACAAATTACTGGGACGTACTTGTTTTTGACGAGTAAATTGATTAATTTTTTATTGATCCGTTCGACCCTGCCGGTTAAATTATCACTAATAAGCTTCGTTTTACCATTTTCTACTGCATAAACAGCCTCTTTGCGTTTTGCTTCCCAAACCCTGCCGTCTACACCAGATAAACCTAATGCGTTTATTCCGTAACTTTGCATTTTGGCAACAATTTGCTTATTGATTAATCCTGAATATACCATTAGTAAAACTTCTAAAGCTTTTTTATCGGTGTAGACACTGGTTATTCCTGATGGAGAGGTGATTGTTTTTGTTGGAATTTTAAGTTTTTCTGCTATCTCATCTCTGGTGCTACTGGCTCCGTGGACCACAATAATTTTTTCTCCACTTTTTACAAGTGAAGTCAAATCTTGACAAATATAGTCCCAGTTAATATTTTTTCCTCCGCCTATTTTTATAAGAATCATATAGGATGTAGTCCTGGAAATTTTAGGCCTTCTGCTTCGTCAAATCCGAACATAATATTCATTGCTTGCACTGCTTGACCGGCCGTTCCTTTAACTAAATTATCTATTGCCCCAATTACTACAAGTCTGTTAGTATGAAGGTCCATTGAAAAACCAATGTCACAGTAATTTGTCCCTTGTAAAATTTTTGGTTCTGGGTAGCGGTATATTCCTTGTGGTTCTTTTACAATTCTAATAAAAGGCTCTTCTTTATATTCTTCTCTATAGGCAGCCCAAACATCTTTCTCTGTTACCCTTTTTTTTGGATTAGTATGGATTGTGATTAAAAGACCCCTAACCATATCTATTGCTGTTGCGGAGATGGCTACCCGTAAACCTTTGAGTTCTTGCTCGATTTCTGCTGTATGCCGATGTCCTGTCGGCATGTAAGATCTTACTACTCCTGCTCGCTCGGGATGATGAGAGGCAAGACTGAAATCCATTCCACCCTGAGAACTACTCATTTTTGCGTCGATTATCACGTTTCCCTGTATTAGGTTGTGTTTTACTAATGGGTATAGTGAAAGGATGGAAACGGTTGCTTCACATCCAGCACACGCGACAAACGAGGATTTTTTAATTTCTTTTCTATGTAATTCGGCAAGTCCATAAACAAAATGTTTAAGAAGATTTTGGCAGTCGTGCTTCTTATGGTACCACTCATGAAAAACTTCTTGACTATGGATGCGAAAATCTGCGCCTAGATCGATAATCTTTTTTGCAAGCCTGGCAAAATGTTTCATCATCCCCATGGATACACAATTGGGGAGAGCAACAAAAAGAAGATCACACCCCGAGAGCTTATCCGGGTGGGTAAAGGTTAAATTTGTGGCTTTACGTAAATTTGGGTGAGCAATTGAGACAAGCTGTCCGGCAAATTGCCTTGAAGTTACTTGGTGGATTTTTACCTTAGGATGGCTTAAAAGTATTCGCAAAAGTTCACCGCCTGCATAGCCTGATCCACCAATAATTGAAACTGTAATCATAATTTTTTGTATCTTTTTATACAATAATCAACAATTGCTCCGGAAATACTGACTCCAGTTGGAGCTTCGGAATTTTTAAATTCCATGGTGTGATTAATTTCATTAATGGACAACCCGTTTTCTGTCTCAAAAATGTCTATGGCAAGGATACCTTCCCCCACTGCTTTTGATGCTTTTTTTGAAATAGATCGTAACTCTGATGTTAAAGGACAATTTGTGGCCACACCACCACGAGCAGTATTGGTTATCCAGTGGGAAGAATTTCTGTAAATTGCACAGATTACTTCGTTATCGATAACAAAAGCCCGAATGTCTCGTCCTGGTTTATTAATATATTTTTGTATATAAATTACTTTTTGTTGAGGAGAGCCCAAAACGTCTTTATGTTCTATAATCGCTTCAAGACTATCAGTGTCATTAACTTTTGCTAGTAATCTGCCCCATGAACCTAAGTTTGGCTTTAAAACTATTGGAAATCCGCCTAATTGCTTGCTTGCTTTTTTTGCTTGTTCAATTCCAAAAACCAAAGCAAATTTTGGTGTAGGTACTTGAGCTTCCTGTAGAGCAAGAGAAGTGAAAAATTTGTCTTCACAGATTGACACGATTTTAGAGGAATTAATTACGGGTATTCCCAAAGATTCCAAGAACTTCGTTGCGTATAAGCCTTTAACTGTGGATACAGATCGCTCTAGGGCAAGATCAAAATTGGGCTTGTAGATATTTGGATTAAAAACTTCTTCCCTTATGTCTATAAGTTGGGTTTTTATCCCACACTTCCTAGTAGCAGCTAAGATAAGTTTTTCCTCTTCACGAATTGTTGAATGTAAAATACCAAGCGTGAACATTTAATTTGCTTATTCCCCCCAGTCTTCTTCTACTTGGGGAGCCTCATCAACAGTTATCCTATTTGTCTCGATTTTTTGGACAACTAATCTTGTGTGACATTCATTACAGGTGATGATTTCTGAGATCTCGACGTTTTCAGAAATAGTGAGAGTAGCACCGCAAATTTTACATATAGCCTTTTGTTTTGTCATAAATCGATTATATGTCTTTAGAAATACTTGTCAAATTTTTTAATATTATTGACAAATTTAATAATTAATGTTAAATTTTTAACATGATTACTGTATCTGGTGCAGTTAGCCAAATCGTAAAGGATAAGCCATTTATTGAAGAAGCCCTTTCTCAAGGACTAATTAATCTGTCTGCTTTAGCCCGTCTAATTCTACCTGAAGTAAAAAGGTTGACATATAAAGATGTAAAAGAAGGGGCAGTTTTAATGGCGTTAAAACGACAGCCGAAAACAATAAAATCAGCCTCGCGTGTTAAAAGCGTACTCGGTAAAAGTGGTAATTTAATCGTGAGATCAAATTTAAGTGAATTTACTGTCTCTAATGTAGATTTCTCTGTTGAGAAACACCATAAAATTATAGAGGAGATTGAAAAAACCAGAAAATACTTTTTAACTGTTACTCAAGGCTCTTTCGAGACAACTGTTATTGTCGCCAGTGAGCTAATTGAGATTGTAGAAACAATTCTGGGTAGGGACAGAATTATCTTTAAACTTGACGGCCTTTCTTCTATTGCGATTAACTTACCGGGGAAAACAGTTTTGACACCTGGAGCTTATTATTCAATCCTAAAAATCCTTGCTTGGGAAGGTATTAATATTGTCGAGGTTGTTTCAACCTTTTCTGAATTTATTATTATCCTCGAAGAAAAAGAAGTTAGTCGTGCTTTTACTCTTCTCAAAAAGAGCCCACTTTTTTAACGAACCAGCTGGGAGAGTTCGGTGGTTAACATCCGGCCTGAGTAAACAAGAATTTGACTGTAAAAATACTCCCCGGCGCTAAATTCTTCATTGGCCCGATTTAATTTTTCTTGAGCCAGCTCATAAACCAAAGCCTGATTTTTGTTTTTTATTTTAGGCTGCCAGCGGGACAGGAGTCCGTTAACCGTCTGAATATCTCTTTGGATCCGGCTGCGATCAGCTGTTTGACCGCTCTGAATCATCATCCGGCTATAGCTGTTTTCCAGAAAACCAATAATTTCCATCAGGCTGTTTTTGAGATAAATACTTTCATTTTCACTGATTAAATTATATTTTTGCCACTGATTAATATTGATTCTTAACTGATAAAGATCAGCCAGGCTTCTTTGCAGCTGAAGACCGTTGGGATTTCTCTCCAAAGACCTTAAGACTTTATTCAGATCATAAACAAGGAGATTTTTTACAGCCACTCTGATATTGAGCTGGTTGACATAATTCTTTAATTCATTGATTTTGGTTTTGGCAATGCTGAGATTTAAGCTGCCGGTGGCATCTGCTAACGGATTTTCTTGAGGCTGTGAAGCATCAAAATTAATCACCAGAGTTTCTTGTTTGCCCGGATAAGTGTCGCCGGCAATGGTTTGCCAGAGGGTTTCATCAGCGGTTATCTGGCCGACCTCAAGATGATAAGAGCCGCTCGCGGCGCCGGTGACTTGAAGCTGATATTGGCCTGATGACGGGTTGGGAATAATGATCAAATTATCTTCTTGGCTAACAATCGTGTTCGCCGGCGGGTTTTGTAAGCTCAGGTTGGCCGGCGAATGCAGAAAGAAAATTAAAGCCGGCGTGGTAATCGGCAAAGCGGTGTCGCTGACAACTTCGTTGATATCTAATACCAGCAGCTCGATGATTTTTTCAATGCCGCTAGTGGCGCTGATCAGACCGCTGTGTTGAAGATTAAGCGTTTCGGTAGGGACATCGTTAATTCTGGCGCTGGATAAAAGCACAGTAGCGTCGCCTTGGCTGGAAAATCTCTTGTTTTGCGGCTTGCCGTCACTCCATTTGCCCAGATATTCATCAAGCCAGCTGCGGTTCTCGACGTCAATTGCTTCCAGGGTCTGATGCTGGTCGCCATTCAGAGTGACGAGGCCTTCAGTCGCGGTTAATGTTTTCAGCCAGTCATTCTGAGAGTGCATGGTGCTGACATCAATTT
The DNA here is from genome assembly GCA_964612215.1 of uncultured Gammaproteobacteria bacterium. Classification (GTDB taxonomy): domain Bacteria; phylum Patescibacteriota; class Microgenomatia; order CAZTEW01; family CAZTEW01; genus CAZTEW01. The sequence goes on along the minus strand of CAZTEW010000014.1, from coordinate 541 downwards.
CCTGATTGTCTTTAAAAAGATAATTAAAAATCGGGAGAAAATCCTGAGTGGAAGGCGCAAAATGACGCAGGGCTTCCATGTTGGTGGCAAAGCCGTTTTTATGAACCTGGAGCAAAAGCTGGAGCCCTAGCCATTGCCAGGTATTGTCGTTCCAGATTTCGCCGCCGGCCCAGACCGGATAGGCGATCAGCACGCCTTGGTGAGGTGAACCGATCGTTAAAAGCTTTTCTACTGGCGGATCAGCGGTTTTTTGCAGATAAGCCCGGCTGATTAAGCCGCCCATGCTGTGGCCAACTAATAAGGCTTCTTGTCCGCTGGGAATTTTTTCCTGGAGGAAAGCTGCTAATTCGTTAGCCAGGCTGTCGATTCTTTTGCGCCAGTCATAGTAAAAAATAAAAAAGTCTTGGTTTTGGACATAACCGGCGTTTTCTAGGGTGGCAATGAGATTGTCATAAACTTTGATGAAAGGCGTCATTTTCCATTCTGAGCATTCATTGCCGGTGAGAATGGCGCTTAGACACCAGCTGGCGCCATGCCCCGG
>CAZTEW010000013.1:0-16791 GCA_964612215.1 uncultured Gammaproteobacteria bacterium | reverse complement strand
CCCGGGTGTCGGTGTTGCACATTGACTGAACGGCAATCGGATTCTTCCCGCCAATGCTGACACTGCCAATCTTTACTTCTCTTGTTTTTCTTCTTTTCATTTTGTCTCGGTCAAGAAAATTTGTGGAAATTTTTTCTTTAATTTATTATACGCCATTAATGCCAGTTTTTTGTTTTCATAAATGCCGAAAACCGCCAGGCCGGAACCGCAGAGCATGGCACTCAGTGCACCAACGCGTAAAAGTTCTTTTTTTATTTGCTTGACCGCCGGGTAGGCTTTGGGAACCGAATATTCAAAATCATTATGAATATTAGCGGCAATCTGTCTGATGTTTTTCTTTTTGATGGCTTGAATTAATGCTGTCAGTTTTTCTTCGTGGCGGCCAATTTTTGCTAAATCCAAATTTTGATAAGCCCAACCGCTTGATGGTTTTTGTTCTGCCGGATTAATAACTAATATTGGCAGTTGGGGTAGTGATAAATTTAGCGGCCGAACCTTTTCACCAGTGCCTTCGATTAAACAAAGTCCGCCGGTCAAACAATAGACCACATCCATACCCAGCTTTTGACCAATGGCGGCCAACTGAACCGATGATAGATTTAAACGCCAGGCTTTATTCAAATAATTCAGAACCGCGGCCGCGTCGGCGCTGCCGCCAGCCAAACCGGCTTTAACAGGAATGTTCTTCTTGATATTAATTTTGATGCCTTTTTTCTGCGGTAATAGCGGTATCGCTCGGTAAACTAAATTATTTTCCCCTTCCACTTCTGGCAAAGAAGAAACTGTAATTTCATCGCTAGGCTGAATCTTAATCTCATCAGCTAGAATTAGCTGATAATTCAAAAATTTAACCGGATAAAGACCCTCAGTTCTTTTTTTAGGAAAAACATTTAAAGACAAATTGAGCTTGGCTGGAGCTTTAATTTTCATGCTTCAAAGTGACCACAGCGAAAACCTGAATCGCCTTTCCCTGGCCAAAAGCAGTCAACCCTTCCCCAGAAGTAATTGTGATGCCTACCGCCGAACTGTCAATTTCTAAAAGCTGGCTAATTTTCTGCTTCATTTTCTGAAATGTCTCCAGGGAAATTTTCGGCTTTTTCGCTTCGATGGCAAGGCTGGCATTGTTGACTTGATAGTTTTGGTCTTTAACTTTTTTCATAATTGCTTTAACAAATTCTTGGCTGTCAGTAATGCCTTGCTGTAAGCACATTTCATCGGCCCAGGTGCCTAAAGAATCGCCACCAATCGCTGAAGATAAAGCATTGCCTAAAGCATGCAAAATGACATCACCATCGCTATTCGCGATTATCTCTAAATTTTTTATCTCTATTCCGCCTAATCGAGAAGCTTTGAGCTTTAAGCTTTGAGCTTTAAGCTTTATTCTGTGGGAATCTTGACCAAGACCGACTCTGATCATTTTTTTCTTCTCTCCTTTAAAATTTTTTCGGCTAGAAATAAGTCTTGAGAATAAGTAATCTTAAAATTTTCCGGCGAACAAGGAACAATTTTCACTTTCGCGCCGATTCTTTCCAAAAGCTGGCTGTCATCAGTCCCTTGAAAATTATCTTGCTTGGCTTTTTGAAAAGCTTGAAGCATCAAATCAAAGCGGCCGACTTGGGGCGTTTGGGCATACCAGGCAAACTGACGCAAAGGCGTCTCTTTAACGACGGCATTTTGATTGCTTATTTTGACTGTATCCCGAGCCGGCATCGCCAAAAGTGCCGCGCCAAATCGTTGAGCCGCTTTAAAGACAGCTTTAATTTCTCCGGGTTGAACCAGCGGGTTGACGGCATTATGAACTGCGATTAAATCATTTGCCGCCGCCTGACCCTGGAACCATTTTAAAATCGCCCGAGTAGAATCTTGGCGAGTTTTCGCCGCTGGAAACAGCTTGACAATTTTTTGAAAGCCGGATTTTTTAATCATTTTCTGCCACTCCTGTTTATCGACAACCCGAGCAGCAATAATAATTTGGTCTATTAAGTCCATCTCTTCTAAGGTCTTCAAAGTATAGAAAGAAATCGGCTTGCCAAGCAATTGCAGAAAAGCCTTATTTGTCCCAGCTTTCATTCTTTGACCATCGCCGCCAGCCATTAAAATTATCCAGTTCATATTAATCGCCTTGCCTCTCTTCTCGCCCAAGAATCAATACTTAAAAGCTGTTCTAGGGATTTGATTTTCTCTGTTTTGTGTTTGCTCATCACTGCTTCAATTACCGTCGGGATTTTCAGAAACTCGATTTTGTCCTTTAAAAAAGCATCAACGGCCACTTCATTGGCGGCATTAAGGACCAAAGGCATGGTCCTGTCGATTTTAGCCGCCTCCAAAGCTAGTTCCAGGCAGCGAAACGTTTTTATATCTGGCTTGCCAAAAGTCAAGTCGCCGCATTGAAAAAGATTTAAAAAGGGGAAATGGTTAACCAATCTTTTCGGATAAGCCAAAGCATAGCGAATAGCAAAACGCATGTCAGTCGGCCCCAGCTGAGCCAGAACATTGCCATCAATAAATTCCACCATTGAATGAATAATGCTTTGCGGGTGAATCACCACGTCTGTTTGATCTAGCCTTAAATTAAATAACTTCATGGCTTCAATCACTTCCAAGCCTTTGTTCATCAGGGTCGCGGAATCAACGGTAATTTTCGCGCCCATCTGCCAACGAGGATGATTGAGCGCTTGTTTGACGGTGACACCCCTAAGGTTTTTTTTGGTTTTTCCCAGAAAAGGCCCACCTGAACAAGTCAGATAAACCCTACCAACTTCTTTTTCTTTTTCGCCGTTAAGACACTGAAAAATAGCCGAATGCTCGGAGTCCACCGGAATAATCTTCACACCCTGTTTCTTCGCTTCTTTTTTGACTAATTCGCCGGCAGCCACCATCACCTCTTTGGTCGCCAAAGCAATATCTTTGCCCGCTTTAATCGCTTCTAAGGTTGGCAGCAGTCCAGCCATGCCGACCACGCTGACAAAGACGAGATCAGCTGATGACCAAGTAGCTACTTGAAGAATTGCCTCTTCGCCATCTCTCTCGGCAACAGAAACTACCTCTGGTTTAAATTCCTTAATCTGCTTTTCAATCAATGGTGATTGATGATAACAAGCTAGACCGACAATCTTAAATTCTTCAGGATGAGTCCTAATAACTTCAAGCGCTTGCCTGCCGACCGAACCAGTTGATCCCAGAACAACAATTTTTTTCATAAACCCTCAATCCTGGCGACGACTTCTTCTAACAACCACTCCGGTGTGCTGGCGCCGGAGCTAACCGCTACTTTTTCCCTACCGGTGAACCAATTTGGGTTAATCTCGGCAGCGGTGTCAACAATATAAGCTCGCGCGCCAGCCGCTGCCGCGACTTCTTGCAAGCGATTAGAATTAGAACTGGTTGGCGAACCAACAATCACCATCAAACCAACTTTTTTGGCTAAATAAATGACCGCTTGCTGCCTCTCTGTGGTGGCCGGACAAATATGAGGTCTAATTTCTAATTCTGGATATTTTTCTTTCAGTCTAGCCAAAGTCGATTCTGTCTCTAAAGTAGATAAAGTAGTTTGGGTTAGAATCACTGTTGTTTCTGGTTCTTTGAGGTGTAATTGATCAATTTCCTGCAGACTCACTAAAGTCACTGCCGCCGGCGCCTCGCCAGCCACGCCGATTGCTTCGTCATAATCTGACTGGCTGCAGATATAGAGAATCTCTTTGCCTTGTTTCGCCAACTCTCTAACTTCTTGATGCACTCGAGCCACCAAAGGACAAGTGGCGTCAACAATCTTTAAACCTCTTTTTCGGGCTTGTTGATAAGTTTCTGGCGGCGCGCCATGGGCTCTAATAATCACCGCCGCGCCTTGAGGAATTTCTTCTAGTTTTTGCACGGTCACCACCCCATACTCTTTCTCCAACCAATCAACCACATGTTGATTATGAACAATTTCTCCCAAAAGATAGGTGTTGCCCGGATGCTTTGCGGCCGTTTCTTGAGCAATTCGAATCGCACCCCGAACGCCAAATTTTTCATTGCCGCAATAACCATGAGGTTGAGCAACTATTACTTCTTTAGACATCAAATTTTCTTTTCTTTTCTAGTTTTAAATAGAAAGCCAGCCAGTAGGCGAGATAAGATGAATAAAGAATGACGAATGATGAATAAAGAATAAAGGCCAGTTTGACTGTTTGGCTGATGAGTCCCGGGTGCCAGAAAAGTTTCAGTGCCAGCCAGCTAACCACTAAGAATAACCAGAGCGGCCAGGGCCAGCCGGAAATCAAAATCGCTTGGGAAAAATCCTGTTCGCGACGGATGGCGCGCAAGGTTTTGTAAGGGTGAAATAAAAGGCCGAGAAGGTTGCGAAGAAAAAGATAAGCCTCACGCAGACTGAGGAGAAGGGTAAGCCTGGCTAAAGGCCTGACGCGCCCGCGCCAGCTTGGATTCAACCGCTTTGACGGTTTTTTTAAGCTTCTGACCGATTTCTCTATAAGAAAGACCATCGACATATTTTAGTCGTAAAATTTGCGAATATCCCTCGCTTAAAGACTTCAAGGTGTAAAGCACCTTGTCTTTAATTTCTTTTTCTTCTAAAGCCATTTCCGGGCTTAAAGCTTGAGAAACAATGTTTTCTAAGCCCGGCACTCGGGAAAAAAGAAAGGTCTTGATTTTCTGGCGGCGGTAAAAGTCAGCGATTTCATGCTTGGCAATGGCCGCCAGAAAAGTGTAAATCGAAGACCGGCCCCGGAAAAGCGGCAGAGAGTCTAAGGCGCTGAGCATGGTTTCCTGTAAAATCTCTTCCGCGTCTTCTAATGTTTCCACTTTCTGAAGAATAAAATTAAGCAACCGTTTCTGATATTGCTGATAAATTTGTTGAAATTTCACTTCGTTCATTTCTTAATCTCAAAACTTTTTCTTTCCCTTCACGGTTAATAAACTTGATCCAAGCATATTAGACAATTCAATGGCTTCATTTAAAATTTTATCTATTTCTATTTTTGGAATTAATTTTGAATCACGCAATAGACAAAGCCAATGCTAGTCGCCGAACGCAATAATTGATCTGAAATTATCCAATAAATCCTTTTGTTGGGAAACTGACTCACAAAATCAATAATCATTAACGAGAAACCATAAGCTCTGTATTTAACATTAGTTTAAAAATTTAAGTTGTGGTTTTGAGTTTTGAGTTTTAACATTTGAGATTGTTATTATTTTCCAAACCTCCTTTGCCGTTGACTGTAGTCTTCAATCGCTTTTCTAAATTCTTGGGGACCAAAGTCAGGCATAAAAAGATCAGTAAAATATAATTCGCTGTACGCCGCCTGCCAAAGCATAAAACCAGACAGCCGCTTTTCGCCGCTGGTGCGGATAATTAAATCCGGATCCGGCTGGCCAGCCGTATCGAGAAACCGAGAAAAGCTTTGTTCTGTTAAATTCACCTCCGAGGTGGCCGAATGGACTCCTCGGAGGTGTTTAGCGCGCCAGGATTTAATGGCGCGGCAGATCTCATCCCGGCCGCCGTAGTCAAGGGCAATATTAAGAACATAATGTTGATTAGTGCGGGTTTCTTTTTCTGCCGCGGCTATTTTTTGTTGTAAAAACAGCGGCAGTCTGTCTTTGCGGCCCAAATGAATAATCTTGATACCATCCTGCTTTGCTTCTGGTAAAAGCTGATCAATCATCCGGCTATAAAGCTTCATTAAATAATCAACTTCTTTTTTAGTCCGCTGCCAATTCTCAGTGGAAAACCCCCAAATCGTCAGAATCTTAATGCCTATTTTTCTGGCTTCCCGACTGATCTTCACTAAAGTTTCAAAGCCGCGGCGATGTCCTGCAAAAGCAGGCAAGCCTTTTTTCCTCGCCCAGCGCCGGTTGCCGTCGGGAATAATGGCAACATGAGAAAGAACAGGCATGATAAAGCCTATTATATCATGGCGGTTGACAGCCAACCGCTGCTTGTATATAATCAAATCGGGGTGAAAAAAAAGAGCGACCAAAAGTGGCCCCGGCTTGTAAAGGACTTTGAGCTGGCGACCAGTCTAGGTTTTATTATCTCTTTACCGGTAGTCTTCGGCGCCTTGGCTGGCGTCTTCCTTGACAAGAAATTCCATACCTTACCCATTTTAACCTTAAGTTTGCTCTTTCTCGGCAGCTTAGCCGGTATTTACGGGAGCGTCAAAAAAATCAAAGAAAGGCTGTAAATGTCCAACCTGCATATCTCGATTAAGGCCGAGCCGGTTTTTCATTTGGGAAAGATTCCGATTACCAATTCTTTAATCTGCACCTGGCTTTTGATGGCAGTTTTTATCTTGGTAGCGAATCAATATCACCAACAGAAAAAAAAGGCGCAGCCAACCAAGCTGGTTTTAGTCATCGACATGATTCTCGAAGGTCTTTTAGGCTTTTTTGAAAATGTCGCCGGCAAAAAAGCCAGACGATTTTTTCCGCTGCTGGCGACTTTTTTCCTTTTCATTATTTTCGGCAACTGGTTGGGGCTTTTACCTGGCATGGGCACCATTGGTTTAAACCTGGGTGAACGCGGCCTTGAACACTTTGTCCCTTTTTTCCGCGGTCCGACCGCTGATCTGAATACTACCTTTGCTTTGGCGATTCTTTCAGTCGGCGCTACCCAATATTTCAGCATTAAATATCTGGGCCTCAAAGGACATATCAAAAAATATTTTAATATTGCCAACCCGATTTATCTTTTTGTCGGTTTTCTGGAAATCATTTCCTTGTTTTCCAAGATCCTTTCTTTTTCTTTCCGGCTTTTCGGCAATATTTTTGCCGGCGAGGTTTTGCTGAGCGTGATTGCTTTTCTGATTCCGGTTTTTGCCGGTCTGCCATTTTTAATGCTGGAAGTTTTTATCGGCTTTATTCAGGCCTTAGTTTTTACCATGTTGAGTTTAGTTTTTATGAGCGTGGAAACAGTTAGCCATGAACATTAAAAGAAGGGAGGTGAAAGATGGAATTAGACAGTATTAAAATCATCGCCACTGGTTTGACCATGGCTCTCGGCGGCTTCATGCCGGCCCTGGCCATTGGCCTGATGGCCAGCAAAGCCATGGAGGCCACCGGCCGCAATCCAGAAGCGGCGGACGACATTCGGACGAACCTAATTTTATCAATTGCTTTTGCCGAAGCGATTGCTATTTATGCTTTGGTGGTAGCTTTAATTATTAAATTTGTTTAAGAAGGAGGTGAAAGATGGAAGCATTGGGCATTAATCCGATTCTTTTGCTGGGGCAAATTGTCAATTTTGCCATTCTTTTGGCGATTCTTTATAAGCTCATTTACAGACCTTTTAGCCAGGCTTTAAAAAACCGCGAGGTTAAGCTGCAAGAAGCTAAAGAACAAGAAGAAAAACTGGCAAAAGAAAAAGAAGCTCTTTCTCAAGAAAAGCAAGAGAAAATTGCCAGCGTCCGGGCCGAAGCCAGGGAAATTATCAAACAGGCGAAATCAGACGCGGAAAAAGAAGTTAAAAACATCACTGAAAGGGCTAAAAAGAAAGCCGAGGAAATGGTTGCTCAAGCGAAAACACAGGCCGCCGGCGAAAAGCAAAAACAAGCCAGACAAATAAAAATAGAGGCGGTGGAATTAGCCCAAAAAATGACGGAAAAGCTGCTTTCTCAAGTCATCACCCAGAAAGAGCAAAAAACCCTGACTGATAAGGCGGTTAGAAAGCTTAAGAGTTTAAAGGTTTAAAAGTTTAAGGGGTCAATAAAGAAATGACAGATACTAACAAGCTGTTAAAAATTTTGGACCGCTTGGAAAAGCGGCAGGAATTAACCACGCAAACCGTGACCAGACTCGAAGACTGGCAAAAAGGGCAGGAAGAAAATGTCGCTTTTGTCACCAGCAGCGCCGCGCTGACGGCTGAAGAAAGCAAAGAGATTGAAACCAGTTTGGGTTTTCTCTTCGGCAAGTCTTTTCGTTTAATCGAAAAAATAGACAAAAATTTAATCGCCGGCATCAAAATTAAGGTTGGCAATCTAGTGATTGACTCCAGTTTGCGTTTACAACTTGAAGAAATGGTCCAGTCTTTAAAAGAAAGAATCGAAGAGTAAAATGGTCAAAGTTTATACCCTGGGCTACATCACCTCCGTCGGCGACGGCATCTGTCAGGTTTCCGGTCTACCCCAGGCGATGGCCAACGAACTGCTGGAATTTCCTCATGGCATCCGCGGTCTGGCTTTCAACTTAGAAAAGGAAAGCGTTGGCGTCATTATTCTCGGTGAATATGAAAAATTAAAAGAAGGCGATGAGGTGCGAACCACTGGTCAGGTTCTGCAAATTCCGGTCGGCGAAGAACTGTTAGGCCGCATTGTCGATCCCTTGGGCAACCCGCTGGACAATCGCGGCCGGCTGATTCTAAAAAGTCAAGAGCCGCTGGAAAAAATCGCTCCCGGCGTGGTCTTTCGCCAGCCAGTGGATACGCCGCTGCAAACCGGCATCAAAGCCATTGACTCGCTGGTACCGATAGGCCGCGGCCAGAGAGAATTAATCATCGGCGACCGGACGACAGGCAAAACCGCCTTAACCATTGACACGATCATTAATCAGAAAGATGAAAAAGTAATTTGCATTTATGTTTCCATCGGCCAGAAAAGAGCCAACCTGGCTAAAATTATTGACAAACTGCAGGAGTTTGAAGCGATGAATTACACGATTATCGTCAACGCTGGCGCCTCTGATCCGGCTTCGCTTCAGTATTTGGCGCCTTATGCCGGCAGCTCTATCGGTGAGTATTTTATGAAAAAAGGCAAGGACGTGCTGGTGGTTTATGATGACCTGACCAAACACGCCTGGGCCTATCGCCAGGTTTCTCTTTTGCTGCGACGGCCATCAGGCCGCGAAGCTTATCCAGGCGATATTTTCTATCTTCATTCCCGGCTTTTGGAAAGAGCCTGCCGGATGAGTGATCGCCATGGCGGCGGTTCTTTGACGGCTTTACCAATCATCGAAACTCAGGCAGGTGATATTTCTTCATACATCCCTACCAATGTTATTTCCATTACCGACGGCCAGATTTATCTGGAACCGGATCTTTTTTATGCCGGCGTCAGACCAGCCTTGAACGTCGGTCTCTCGGTTTCCCGGGTTGGTGGCGCGGCCCAGGTGAAATCAATGAGAAAAGTCGCCGGCAAACTCCGCTTAGACCTGGCCCAACACCGGGAGCTGGCTGCCTTTGCCCAGTTCAGCGCTGAGCTTGATCCGGAAACTAAAAAGAAGATCGACCGCGGCTCCCGTTTGGTGGAGATTCTTAAACAGCCTCAATACCAGCCGATGCCGGTGGAAGAACAAACGGCTGTTCTTTGGACGGTCACCAACGGCTATCTGGACGATATCAGCCAGGGAAAGGTCCAGCGGTTTGAAAAAGAATTCTTAATCTTTTTAAGGAACAATGCTGCCAGTCTGTTAAGAGAAATCAAAGAAACCAAAGATTTGGAACCGAAAGCAGAAGAAAAATTAAAACAATTAACCTTGGAGTTTAAGGAAAAATGGCCGGAGCCAACACCAGGAACGTCAAAAGAAGAATAAAGTCAGCCGACAACATTGCTCAAATTACCCGAGCGATGGAGATGGTGGCGGCGTCAAAGATGAAGAAAGCCCAAGAAAGGGCGCTTCAGGCTAAACCCTATGCCAGCAAGGTGAATGAACTGACGACTAATCTGGTCAGCGGCTTGGAAGGGCGACTCCACCCGCTTTTAATCCGCTATGCTGATGAAAAAATAAAAAAAGCAGTAATCATTCTCATGACGACTAACAAAGGTCTTTGCGGCAGCTTAAATACCAATCTTTTGCGGCATTTGGAAAAATGGCTGGAAAGCCTGAAAGACAAAAAGCTGGAGTTCATCACTCTGGGCAAAAAAGGGCAATCTCTGGCCGCTCATCAGGGCAAACTCATCGCTGACTTCAGCACCACGGCACCGCTTCAGGACAGCGTCGGCCCAATTATCACTTTGATCAAGAAAAAATTTCTCCAAAAAGAAATCCAGGCGGTTTTTATCATTTACAATGACTTTATCTCGGCGCTCAAATTTTCTCCCCAAATTCAAAAATTGCTGCCAGTCAGCGCTGATTTGACACCGACCCCAGCCGCAGCGGTGCCGAATAAACCTCAACCGGTCTTAGTGGAACCGTCTGTTAAAGCAATTCTTTCTGACCTGATTCCTTTTTACCTGGAAAGTCAATTACGCCGAGCGATCTTTGAGGCCGAGGCCTCAGAACATTCAGCCCGAATGCTGGCGATGAAAAACGCCACTGACAATGCCTCGGATTTGGTCGACGGCCTCACCCTGGAATATAATAAGTTGCGCCAGGAGATGATTACCAGGGAAATTTCTGATATTGTCACCGCGAAAGTGAGCTTAGAACCATGAACCAAGGAAAAATCATTAGAATTATCGGCCCGGTGATTGATGTCCGCTTTGAAGGCAAACTGCCGCTAATTTTCAACGCCTTGGTTATTAAAAGAGGCCGCGACGGTTTGGTTCTGGAAACCCAGGAGCATCTCGGTAAAAATGAAGTTCGGGCGATTGCTCTCGGATCGACCGACGGTTTGCAAAGAGGCGTGGCGGTGACTGACACCGGCCAGCCAATCAGCGTGCCAGTCGGACCTAAAACCCTCGGCCGGATGGTTAATGTCTTAGGCCAGGCCATTGATGGCCAAGCGGAAATAAAAACCCGGCAGAGATGGTCCATTCATCGGCCGGCACCCGCTCTAACCGAACAGGAAACAAAAACGGAAATTCTGGAAACCGGCCTGAAGGTCATTGATCTGATGGCGCCGTTCACTAAAGGCGGCAAAGTCGCGGTTCTCGGCGGCGCCGGCGTCGGCAAAACCGTGATTATCATGGAACTGATTCGCAATATTGCTACTGTTCACGGCGGTTATTCGGTTTTCGCCGGCGTCGGCGAACGCTCCCGGGAAGGCAATGATCTCTGGCTGGACATGAAAGAATCAGGCGTTCTCAAGAAAACCGCTCTCGCTTTCGGCCAAATGAACGAACCGCCCGGCACCCGCTTGCGGGTCGGGTTAACTGGCCTGACCATGGCCGAATATTTCCGCGACGAAGACAACCAGGATGTGCTGTTATTCATTGACAACATTTTCCGTTTTGCCCAGGCCGGCTCTGAGGTTTCCGCTCTTTTGGGTAGAATTCCTTCGGCGGTCGGCTATCAGCCAACCCTGGCCACGGAAATGGGCGAGTTACAGGAACGAATCACCTCGACGAAAAGCGGCGGCTCGATTACCTCAGTCCAGGCGGTCTTCGTGCCGGCTGACGATTATACTGATCCGGCGCCGGCGACTACTTTTGCTCATCTGGATGCGGCCATTTCCCTGGAAAGATCAATTGCCGAACAAGGTCTTTATCCGGCGGTGGATCCTTTGGCTTCCTATTCCCAGATGCTTGACCCCAATTTTGTCGGCCAAAAACATTACCGGGTGGCCCGCGGCGTCCAAAAAGTCCTGCAAAGATATAAAGACCTTCAGGACGTGATTGCCATCCTCGGCGTGGAAGAGCTGTCTGACCAGGACAAGCTAACTGTTTCCCGGGCCAGAAAAATCCAGCGCTTTCTTTCCCAGCCGATGTTTGTCGCCGAACAATTTACCGGCCGGGAAGGCCGCTATGTGGCTTTGAAAGAAACTATCCGCGGCTTTGAAGAAATCCTGTCTGGCAAACACGACGCTAAACCGGAACATCTCTTCTACATGGTCGGCGGCATTGACGAGGTAGGCGTCCATGTTTCTTCTTGAGGTTATCAGTCCGGTAAAAAAAGTCTTTAGCGGTTCGGTTGAAAAATTGACGGTTCCCAGCACCAGCGGCGAATTAACGATTCTCAGCCATCATCAGCCTTTATTTACTTCCCTGGAAATGGGCCGGGTGGTTTTTGTTGATGATCAAAACAAAACTCATGAATTCACCATTGGCAAAGGCCTTTTAGAGGTTGAAAAAGAAAAAGTCTCTCTGTTAATTGAAGACGTCCGCAGCCTCCAGGAAATTTCCGAACAAGAGGCTCTGCGGGCAAAAAAACGGGCCGAGGTAATCTTAAAAGCCAAACCGAAAAAAGAGGAAATGGCCACGGCCATGTCTGCTTTCCGGCGCTCCCTGATCGACCTCCGCCTCAGCCGCAAAAAGAAACAAAGAAAAATTTGACAAAAATTGGCAAAAAATGTTAATATCAGAAATATGGCGAAAACCGCTCCCTTTTTAGTTCCTTTCCGCAAAAAATCATTAACCAGTATTGAAAAAGAGCTAAAAAAAACCGGTCTTTATCAGGAAAAATTTATTAAAAGCGTGGTTCGAGGTTTAGCTAAGTCTTCCCCTTATGCAAATCAAGCCGCTTAGAAGCGATCTTAAAAAAATCATTACTCTTTCCGCCTCGACAAAAAATGGCGCGCCATTTTCATTGTTGTTGAGAATCAAGTAGAAATCGTCGACATCAACCTTCATTATCAATAAAATACTATTGCGGCCACTTGACAAAAGTCTTATAGTGTTGTAAATTATCGTTAAACTGGAGAAAAATGAAAAACGAACTTAAAGTTATCGGCGATCAAGCATTCGATGAAATCCAAAGACTGGTTAATGGTTTTCCAGAAAAGGAGCAACCAGACCTTGAAATTAGATTTGTTTCATTAGTTGCATCTGATAATCCAGTTGGTTTTATAGATCGTTTTGCAGCAAAACTGACAGTAAGGCCTGAAATGGGATACGCCGCGGCAACATCTTTTTTACTACCTGACAAAGGGCCTATGGTTATTTGTGTAGGACACAAGGAAACCTTAGACGCTTTATTAGGAGAACTTCCGGGAGACCGTGATTTTATGCTTTGGCCTGACAAAATAACGCCTATGCGTTAAGTTGTCACAGACATGCCCTGATCGACCTCCGCCTCAGCCGCAAAAAGAAACATAGAAAACTCTAGAGATAGATAAAGCCTTGGGGAAATTTGGCTTTGTAGGCGCTGACGATTATCTCAGCAGCCTGTTCAAGAGTCAACCTTTCGGTATTAACTACCAAATCATAATAGTTGGCGTTGCTGATATTTTTATTGAAATATTTGCGGATAAAGTCTTTCTGGCCAAAATGGAGCCGGCGGATTTCTTTTCTGGCTTGGAGCGGTGTATTCGATTCATACTTAATCGAATTATAAAGCCGTGTCTTGAGGGGCGCAATGATCCGGACGCGAAAACACTGCTCCATCGGGATCACAAAATTAGCGCCCCGGCCTAAAATCACACTGCTCCCTTTTCTGGCCAAATAAAGGATGACTTCCCGCAGCCGGTCAGAATAAGAGCTTTGGGAAAAGCCGTCAATGCCCAGCCAGTCCTCAAGAAACTCGCCGATGGCGCTGGGGATTTTTTCATCCAGGCGCTGGAGGGCGGCTTTTCTTTTTTGCCTTTTTTCGGCCGCCATTTTAATCACTTTTTTGTCATAGTACTGGAAATTGAGCTTGGCGGCAACGATTTTGGCAATCGGCCGGCCGCCGCTGCCGGTTTCCCGGGAAATAGTAATCACCGGCTTAAGCCGCTGACGCCGGAAACGTTCTTTCAGAAGCTTGTTAGTGGCCTCTTTGAAGCTAACTTGCCGGTCAGCCAAACGTTGATAAAGCCTAAGAAAAGTCACTCTCTCAACCCTTGTTATCATAGAAGAATTCTTTTTCCTTGTCAAGAATGTTAAAATATGTTTGATGGCGAAAACAATCAGCGAATATCAAAAAGAGCTAGGGCGGGCGGACCGCAAGCCGCCCAACCTGAAAAACTACACCTCAATGCTGCTTTTGGCGATTGTTGAGGAAGTCGGCGAAATGGCCCGGGCTTATCTCGCCCAAAGCGGCAGGAAGCCGGGCAATGTCCGCGCCCAGCAAGACGAAACCTACAAACAGGAGCTGGGCGACATTATCGTCGCCATCATGAAGCTGGCTAATATCAAAAAAATTGACCTTGACCAGCAAATCAGCTATTCTTTAACAAAGGTTCGGAGTAAGAAACGAATTTAGAATTATGAATTATGAATTATGAATAAAGTCTGGGCCCAGGTTGCTATCAAAGATGAATTTAAATCTCCCTTTGATGACATCGGCTCTTTGATTTCTGTTCTCCTGCCAAATGTCTATGTCATCGCCAGCGTCATCTTATTCATTCTCTTGATTTTCAGCGGTTTGAGCTTTATAGTGAGTGCAGGCAACCAAAACCCAGAAGGCACCAAAAAAGCCAGCGGTGCCATCCGAGCCGCCTTGATGGGTTTTTTGCTGATTTTTACCAGCTATTGGTTGATCCAAATCATCGAAATAATAACAGGAATTAACATACTGAAATAATTTTTAATTTGTCATTTATAATTTAAAATTTATTATGCCTGATCCTTTTGGCCAAATCACACCACCAGATTTTATTGATAAATACGGCGGCCTAAAAATGAGCGAAGGCGGCGGCCTGATTCTTTTCTTGAATAATATTCTCCGGCTATTAGTAGCGCTGGCCGGCATCTGGGGACTTTTAAATTTTATTTTAGCCGGTTATGGATTCATGACTAGCAGCGATGACCCGAAAAGCCTTTCTAATGCCTGGGCAAAAATCTGGCGGACCATGGTCGGTCTATTAATCATCGCCATCGCTTTTGTTTTGGCGGCTATTCTTGGCTATCTTTTATTCGGTGATGCCCGAGCTATTTTACAACCAAAAATTTATGGTCCAAAGTAAATTTAAAATTTAAAATGAAAAATTTAAAATTACTGGCGCAAACGCCGCATGATCTCGGCACCATTGGCGAAGGCGAAGGCCTGGGCCCCTGGAGCGAACCGGGTGGAATAAGCAACACCGCCGCTTTGCTCGGAAAAATTCTTTCCAATGTCATTGGCTTTATGACCATCGGCGCCGGCATTTGGTTTATGTTTCAGTTCATTATCGGCGCTTACAACTGGATGACCGCTGGCGGCGACCAGCAGCGGATCCAAGCCGCCCAGCGCAAAGTGAGCAATGCTTTTCTGGGTTTGGTAATTGCGGTCGCTGCCTATGCTTTAATTTGGCTCATCGGCCAACTTCTAGGTTTTCAAATTCTGCAGATTCCAACTTTAATCCAACAACTAGGCCCAGAACAATGAAAAAATCTATTTTCTTATGCTTTTATGCTTTTATGCTTTTATGCTTTTATGCTTCGCCGGCTTTAGCCGCAGACGATCCTAGCGGTGGCGGTGGCGGCACCATGCCTGATAGTACTGGCGGCATTACCAACCCGGTCATCGGTATCTTTGGAACTCAACCAGGCAATCTAACCATTGCCGCGATTTTGGCGGCATTCCTGCGCCTGTCTTTGGTGGCTGGCGGCATTCTGCTTATTTTCCATCTTGCTTGGGCTGGCCTGAACTGGCTGACTGCCGGCGCTGACGAGAATAAGCTCCGTCAATCTAAAGACCGCATTAACAATGCTCTGACGGGTATTTTCCTGCTGGCCTTAGTCTTAGTGTTCATTGCCTTGATCAACCAAATTCTCGGTTTAAATATTTTACAACCAACTTTACCGACACCATAATGATGAACATTATCTTGGATATCCAAAGCCAGCTCGGTGACGCTTTTAAGTTCACCCAGCCCGGCCAGCTCGGCGGCCTGGTTTCCAATTTGGTCGGCGTTTTCATTATGATTGCCGGCCTGTTGCTGATTCTTTATTTTGTCTGGGCCGGCTTGCGCTGGATGACGGCCGGCGGTGAAAAACAGGCGCTGACTGAAGCCCGCGGCCGCTTAAATAACGCCTTGATCGGCTTTTTAATTGTTCTGGCCAGCTGGGCGCTTTATACTTTAATCAGATATATGCTGGGTTTGGGTGGTCCGCCAGTTGGCGGACCCGCCTCACCCGCCTCACCGGCGGGCGAATGTCTGGCTGTTTGCCAGGAAACCAACTGTCAGGGTTATAACTCTTTCTGTTACAAAGACTGCCGCTGTATTTGCAACCACCGCGGCGAGATGTGGTATTATGACAATCCCTGGTGCGACGCTGAAGACGACAAGCAGTTTGTTTGTAAAAACGGAGCCAGAACGCCTGATCAAAATGGCAAAGTCAGCGGCGTTAACCGCAGCTGTCCGGGCGATTAAATTGACAGGATAAAATTTGTAATATAGAATTAATTTGTCATTTTAAATTTGAAATCTGAATTTTTTTTGAAAGGGGGTGAAAAAATGAAATTAGTACCAGTAGTTTTGGCAGCAGTTCAAGACGTGGTGGTCGACAGGCCGCCGGGAGCCGTGGCTGAATTCAGCCCGCTAATTTCCGGCGCCTTGCAGATTGTGATGATTATTGCCGCCTTAATCTGTTTTATTTACTTAGTTTGGGGCGGCATCGAATGGATGACTTCCGGCGGAGAAAAATCAGCGGTGGCTAACGCCAGACAAAGAATTTCCGCGGCTTTTGTCGGTCTGTTAATTGTTCTGGCCGCCTGGGCAATCATCAGATTATTGGAATACTTGTTCGGTTTCTCAATTTTACAATTCAAGTTTCCGAAACTGTACTAGGCCATGGCGAATCACATTCTCGAACAAGATGTGCCTACCCTTCAATATTTTGAGGATGTTTTTGCCGTTATTGTTGGTTTAGCCCTTCGCGCCGCCGGATTAGTTTCTTTTGTGATGATTATTATCGGCGGCTTTCGCTACCTCACTTCGGCCGGCGATCCCAAAGCCGCGGCCGCGGCCCGCTCAACCCTAACCTGGGGCATTGCCGGCATCGCTATTATTTTAGGTGCCTGGTTTATCCTGCAATTAATCAAGTATTTTACCGGCATTGATGTCACCATCTTCGAAATCCC
>CAZTEW010000012.1:0-17569 GCA_964612215.1 uncultured Gammaproteobacteria bacterium | reverse complement strand
CCTCAATAATCTTTTTATATTTATTCTTCATTTAGATTGTTTTTAACTTTCTCAATCAAATTAACAAATCTTAATCCGCCCGAAGACATTTCTGTTTTAACCTGGACGACTTTCTTAGAGGAAGCAGTTAAAGCGCAGGAAAGCGGTTCTCCACTCTCTACTCAAGCTGTCAATCAAGCTTTGCAAGCTAAAAAAGCCCGTCTTTTCCCGGGATACAACACTAATTTGGTTGACGCGGATTTTCAACAAATCAGCGAAGCGCAATATGCAGAGATGAAGCAATTTATTGATCAAGTCTATCAATACCAGCAAAATATTCACGCTAACCCGGCGGTGCAGACTTACCAGCATCATCGCGCCGCTTATGATGAAAAATACGAACAGCAGCTGGAAATCGGCAAATGGGCATCTATCGGTTTAGGTTTCGCTGGTGAATTGGGGGGAGTTAGCTTAAAGGCTCTAAAAGCCGCCAGGCCGCTTACCGAAGCTGTCGAAGAAGAATTGACCGAAATAAGCAAAGGCGTTTTCCGAGATCAAGCCGGACAGTTAGTGGCTAAACAAGAAATCATTGACGCGGCCATTGAAGCTGAAGAAGCGGCGGCAAGAGCCATGGCGCCTCAACTTGACCAAGCCGCGGTGGTCGCGCCTGTCGCCCAAGCAGAAGAATTAGTTGAAGAAGTTGCTCCTCGGGGCGGCCTAGTTAGCTGGTGGCAGGAACACGCGCCGTCCTGGCTCGGCGGCAAACCAAAGCCAGAGGTGCCACCGCCAGCGGCAGTGGTCAAACCAGTTGTTGAACCAGCTGAAGAAGTAGTCGAAGAAATCGCGGAAGCGCCCAAGAAAAAAAGCGTTTTGACTAGCCGGTGGCAAAATTATCAAGCCAGCCGGCAAGCGGCCAAGCAAGCCAAACTCGCCCAGCAAGCGCTGACGCAATCAAGAGAAAATGTCACTGATGCTATAGCAAGAGGTATTAATCAAGACTTGGACACACAATTACAAACAGTCGCCGGCCGGCAATTTACTAACGCGGCGGAGGCTCAAGCGCAAGCAAAAGAAATTCTAAACACACAACTTGGACTTTGGCAAGCAACATCTCCGATCACTTATAATCGTTCTTATATTTATGGTCAGGCTTATGACCGGCTGAAAAGCCTTCAACCTGACCTTCCCGAGGAACAGTTAGTCCGAATGGCTCAAGGAATAGAAGACCAAATTGTTGCTCAACGCCCAAGCCTGATCAGCGGCCAGCTCGACCGGCTCCAACCCCAAACCGTCAAAGTCGCCCAATCAACTGCACCCAAAGTGACTACTGCCACAGGCCTAGATCAAGGCCTAGTCAGAGAGTCACAGCAAGACGCCATTTTCACCACTTCTTCTCTGGCTTCTTATCAAGGCACATTTACTCCTCGAATAGCTGATGGAACAAAAGAAGCTCTTGGTGATCTTGCTATCGCTGCTGACGGCATGGGCGGTATGGCCGGCGGAGGAAAAGCTAGTCATAATGCAATCACTGTTTTTTATCAAAATTATTACAATCCAAAGTTCCAGGCAGGTAGATCAATAGAAGAAAGAATGGCGACGGCAATAAGAGAAGCTAATAGAGTCGTCTATAATGATTTACAAGGTTCTGGCGGAACAACTCTCACTGCTACAGTTCTTAAAGATAATCAGCTGACCATCGCTCATGTTGGCGATACTCGGGCTTATTTAGTACGAGGAAATAGTATTCAGCAATTAACAACAGATCATACCGGAACAGCTCAAAATATCCTTATTAGGGCTATAGGAAGTGAACCAACAGTTCAAGTTGACACTGCCGCTATTACAATTCAACCTGGAGATAAAATTATTCTTTGTTCCGATGGCTTAAATAAACATGTAACTGATCAGGAAATATTCAATATTGTCACTAACAATAATCCTCAACAAGCCGAAAGTAAACTCATCAATCTTACTAACCAAAGAGGTGCTACTGACAATACAGCCGTTATCGTTCAAGATATTGGCAAACCAACAACAATGACGACAACCCAAACAACAGTTAGGGTTAAACCAATAGTTGAAGTTAAACCAAAGGGGGCGATTGATAAAGTGCTTGATTGGTTTAAAAATCTTTTCTCCAGCCGCTTGGTGGAGTCTGCTTGGGCGGCAACAGAAGAGTCGCAACCAATGTCTCTTTATCTTTACCAGGCGGTTAACCAGAATAAGTTAATTCAAGAAAAATTAGCTGGCCGGAAACCAGAAGAATTATCTACTGAAGAACTAAATCAAATTATTCTCGAAGCGCTGCAAGAATCAGAAGCGACCATTCAGGCGAAGCAAGAAAAAATCGGCCAGGATTATAAGCTTTTCACTGGCATTGACGGTTCTTCTCAATACGAATTATCTCCGGGAAGCTATCGGCTGAAAATAAAACCCCTGCCTGATTTAAGCTTTAGCGCGCCAACAGTGATTAATATCGCTTCTGGAGCGCCGCAACAACTGGAAATTGGCTTGCGCCGAGGCGGCGAAAATGTTTCTTGGCCGGCCGCGGCTTGGCGGCGGGAAAAAACAACTGACGCGGCCCTACTGACGGTTATTCTTTATCATGACGAAAACGCTAATTACATTCGCGAGGCCGAAGAAAAAACCGTCAAGTGGGCCGGCGTGGAAATTGAACTGGAAAAAATTACCCCTCTCCCCTATCGTTCTCGACCGCTTTTCTGGTGCAGTTCAAATCGCGTTCTTAATGCCGGCGTTCATCAAAGCGGCAATCAATGCTTTGTGTGCGTCAGAACCGGCTTTGCCATCGGTCGCAATGTAGTCAAAGTACAATGCCCTGAATAAATAAGGGTGAAAGATAAAGATTCTTTGGCATTAAATTCCTCTCGCTACTACGGCTCACCTCTTGACACCATTCATAAATAATGCTATTAGTATTGATGATTAGTTAATTTTAATAGGGTTGATTATGAAATTAATTCCGCGTCAATTAACCAAAGAAGTAATAAAGTTTTTAGACCGACCAGAAGTGGTGGCTATTAAAGGACCGCGGCAATCAGGTAAAACCACTTTTCTGCGTACATTGGCAAAACATCTGCAAGAAAAAAAGAAAATTTCTTCTTCAAGAATTGTTTTTATTAACTTTGAAGATCTTGATTTAAGAGAACAGTTTGCCAAAGCGCCACTGGAGTTTGTCAAAAGCTTTATTAGTTCTCGAAAACGCTATTTTTTTCTTTTGGACGAGTATCAATATCTTCAAAGCGGCGGCCAAAAACTCAAATTGCTTTTCGATGCTTTTGGCAAACAAGTCAAATTTATCATTACTGGTTCTTCTTCTCTAGAACTTACTTCTCAAACCGGCAAATTTTTGGTTGGCCGTTTATTTGCTTACCAGCTCTATCCTTTAAGCTTTGCAGAGTATCTGCAATTTACTGATAAGCGTTTATATCGCCTCTGGCAAGAAAAAAATGATCTTCTCCAGGTATTTTGGCAGAAGCAAAAAAAGATTACTCTACCCCAAGATATCTTTCAAAAAGAAATTGATCGCCATTGGCAAAACTATGTTTGTTTTGGCGGCTATCCAGCCGTGGTTAAGGCAAAAACTGCCGAAGAGCGGCAGCAAATTTTAAAAAACCTAGTTAACACCTATTTAGAAAGAGATTTAGCTGGTTTATTGCAAATTCAGCGTTTAAGCGAATTCCGTCAGCTGATACAGATTTTAGCAACCCAAACCAGCCAGTTAGTCAATTATCAACAGCTTAGCAGCGATACTGGCCTGCACTATCGCCAATTAAAAGAATTTTTGACCATTTTAGAAGAAACTTATCTGATCAAAACCAGCTTGCCTTTTCATCGCAATTTAAGAACCGAATTAAAGAAAAATCCGAAAATTTATTTTCTGGACAGCGGTTTGCGGAATTTTTTAATCAGCAATTTTAGCGACTTAAGGCTGCGACCCGATCAGGGTAGCCTCATTGAATCAGTTATTGCCAGTCAAATTGTCTATCGTTATTTAGACGCCGAGCTTTTTCGCTTCTGGCGGACAACCGCCGGCGCCGAGGTGGATTTTGTCTTGCGCAGCGGTGAAAAAACTTATCCTTTGGAAGTTAAATACCGCGCCATGAATCAACCAAAAATCAGCAAAGCAATTTATAGCTTTATCCACGCTTATCAACCAAAGAATTTTCTTGTTTTAACCAAAGCTCTTTGGGCGCAAAAAAAACTTGGTGCTACCAATCTTCTCTTTGCCCCAGCCTGTTATTTCTAAATTCAGCCCTGGCTGTTTCCTTAAAATCACCACCAAAGCCACCAAGGCAGACAAAAAACAGGTCTATTGGCAAAAGTCAGACTTTTTAATTCGCCGCGGTAAATAATCAAACCAAAGTCAACGCTTTGCTTGTTAATCAGCAAAAAGTGATTTAAATTAGCTAGTTTTTTCCTGCTAAGGCGTGAACTGTAAGTAATCTCTATCGGAATAATCTTTTCTCCTTTTTGAAGAACTAAATCCACTTCCCTGCCCTGGTAATCCCGCCAATAAAAACTCCTCATCGGCACGGTCTGGTTTTTAGCAAACGCCTCGAGGCTTTTCAGAATAATGTTTTCAAAAATGCCGCCTGAAGCTTTAGAATCTAAAACATTCTCAATTTTTTCCCGGCCAGCCAAGAAATTAGCCACGCCAATGTCATAAAAATAGGCTTTCGGGTTTTTAACTGTTCTTTTGGCCGGCGATTTGATAAACGGAAAAAGAGGGTTAAAAACAAAAGTGTTTTTCAAAATCGAACGATAGGAGCGCAAGGTGTTAACCGAAACTCCAGTTTGGGAAGAAAGATTGGCTAAATTAAGGCTGCTGCCAACCTGAAAACTCAAAGTTTGCAAAAGGTTTTGAAAATTCTCGAGTTCTTTGACTAAACCGGCGCTGCGAATGTCTTTTTCCAGATACAAAGAAACAATGCTGCGCAAATAAGCCATTTTTTCTTGAGGCTTTCTTTGCCAGGTGCCTGGCAAAAGACCAAAAACCAAAATCTGCTCTAAAATTGCCTCTAATTCTTGGCGGCAAGCATACAAAAGCGATTGTTGTTTTTTCAACCAAGATAGACTAATTTCTTTCTCAAAAAAGCGGTCAAAAATACCTGACTGGCTTAAATTAAAACGTTGTTTAATAATCTCGCCTAAAGAGAGTGGGAAAAGATAAACGTATTGGGCACGGCCAACCAAAGATTCGCTAGTTTGCTTTTGAATTTCTAGAGAAGCTGAACCAGAAATAATAATCCTGATTTGATCGCGAAAATTGTCATGAAGCATCTTCAAAAAATCAAAAACAGAAGGTTCTTTTTGAGCCTCATCAATAAAAAGAAAAATCTCTTTTTTTAATTCTTTTAGGCTCTGACCGAGTCTCGCCTCCAGATCTTTTTGAAGAAAGAAAAAATCAGCGGCCGCTTTGTTTCTTAACATCAAATCATCGAAAGAATAATAAAAGCAAGAATTTTTTTGGCTGGCGGCGATTTTTTGCAAAAGAGTCGTTTTGCCGGTCTGACGGGCGCCTAAAAGAGCCACTAAATAATTCTGACTAAGCCATTGATTAATCTTGTCTTCCGCATCTCTAGGGAAAAATTCTTGAAAATCAGTCATCTCACTTGCTGATTTTACCGGAATTTCCGCAAGTTGTCAAGGGCTAAAGCCTCTCGGCGCGGCGGCTGGCGCCGTAAAGTGGTTTAGGGCTTGACAAAAGGTTGACATTTTTGTATATTATCTGTTAATGAAATATCTGGAATTGAGAAAAGCGATTCAAACTAACGTCTTTCGCTACCTGGAAGTAGTGAAAAAATTTAACCAAGAAGAAGCGCTGATTAAAACCCAGCTTCACCGCTTTGTTAAAAAGGGTTTGTTAGTGAAAATTAAGAGAGGGCTTTATTGTTTTGACCAAAAACAGCTTCATGAATTTGACTTGGCCAGCCTGCTTTATCAACCTAGCTATATCAGCCTCGAGTCGGCTTTAAATTATTATGGCTTGATTCCGGATGTTCCTCAAAGCGTCACTTCAGTGACAGTAGTGACCACCAAAACAATCAAAAATCAGTTTGGACGCTTTAGTTATGCTAAAATTAAACCGAGCCTTTATTTTGGCTTCAAGCAAATCAAATCAGCTAACTCGAGCTTGTTTTTTAATCTGGCTCAAAAAGAAAAGGCCCTGCTTGACTATTTTTATTTGCGGAAAATTAAAAACCTAGCTGACCTACGGCTTGATTTAAAGAATATCAATCAAGCGCTTTATCAACAATATCGCCAGAACTATCCTCAATGGGTGCAAAGAATCAAACTATGAATAACATTGTTGCTAATTTTAACCAGATTCTTGAATTCGGCTACGGCTACGGCCTGCCTTTAACTAAAAAAAAGGGCATTCTGCGTGAATATCTGCAAACCAAAATTCTGGAATTAATCTCTCAAGAAAAAGCCAGTCTTGATTTTTTCTTTGTCGGCGGCACCGCCTTGAGATTGCTTTACGGTTTGGATCGGTTTTCCGAAGATCTTGATTTTGATTTCGTTAATCTGGAGCAGACACGGCTGTTAAGGCTGATGCAAAAACTGCAAAAGCGGCTGCAAAACGAAAATATTGAAGTTAATCTTTATCAAAATTTAAAGCCTCGCCGCTTTTATTTTGAGCTTCGCTTTCACAACCTGCTTTTTGAGCTTAGATTAAGCCAGCAAAAAGAGGAAAAATTAACCATCAAGTTTGACTTTGAAAGTTTTTGGCAGGGCCAAAAAAGAAAAGTCATTCTCCTGGATCGCTATGGCTTTCTGGCTAATATCACCACCATTCCCCTTGACCAGATTTTGGTGCAAAAACTTTTTGCTTATACTCAACGCCAGCAAACTCTGCCCCGCGATCTTTACGATATTGTCTGGCTTTATAGTCAGAAAGCCAAAATAGACCAGAATTTTTCTGAAGCCAATCAATTGCCTGCTGACTTAATTACCCAGGCAAAAAAACAATCTAGGCAAGATCTGAAACAATTAAAAAACCTGAAAGAAAAGCTGAAGCCGTTTCTGGTTAATGAAAAAAACACCGCCAAATTAGATCTTTTTCCTCAGGTGCTTGACAAGTTGAAAAGCAAGGCCTAGCAACCTCTTGCTTTTCTTTGTTTTTTTCTTTAAGCTATTGTTATGGCACAAGAAACGCCAGAGGTTCAACCTCCCAGTGAAAGTCTTTTAGAAAAGTTAAGGGCGCCAGTAAAGCTTCAATATCCTGTTCAGCGAGAGAAAGGTTTAGGGAGAAAAAAACATACACAAGAAGTTAGAGAAGTAGAATTTGGCGGTTTCGGCGCTGATCTTTATTATTATGCTGTCTCTTTACCCGGCGGCACCGAAGCGTTCCAGAAAAAACTAGGCGAAAAACCCAGTGGAGAAGCAAGGTTAACAACCACAGCAGAACACTGCTATCCCTCATTGCCTGAAGATTTACGGTTTGCAGTCACGACCAAAGCCAAGGAGATACTCCAGCAAGCAGGTATTGATCTTGGCGATAAACGCGTTTCTCTCTTTAAATTTTTTGAACTCAAAGGTCCGGAAATAATCGCTGAAGTCAGCCAAGTAGAAGAAACAGAGCTTCAAATTCCGCCTGGAAAAAAACTGGTTGAAGAAGAAACGCTACAGGACCTTGCCCAAACAGCAATCAATTCTGGTAAAGAAGCCATACAGTTAAGACAACGATTAGCAAAAGCAGAAGCTGATTTAGAAGCAGCTCAACGAGAAAATATCAAACTAGCTCAAGCGCCTGAAGATGTTCAAAAACTGGCCGCATTTATTCGCAGTGGCGGCCAAGCAGGCAAGATTGAGGCATTAATGGCCACCACCCAATTACCTGATGCTATTGCTATAGCTAATCTCTTAAAAACAGTGCACGATAAATTAGGCGAAGAAGAACTCAAGGCTCTGCTCACCAGTGCCGCCGAAACCCTCAAGGCTGTTCAATTTATTGCTGTCGGAGAAATGGTTACTCTTAGAGGAGAAAGTTATAAAATTATTCGCAGCCTAGGAGGCGGCGACTTTGGTCAAGTTTTTCTGACTAAAGTAACCACCGGACACAGAAAAGATCAATTAGAAGCCTGGAAAGTTTCCAAAGACCAACGATATCTTGAAAAAGAATATATGGCGATGAGGAATGTTGGTAACGCACAACAAGCAGCAAACCTACCTGATAATCAATACACGCCTCAATACATCTCTGCCGGAGATCAACGAGAGGGATTCGCTGTTCCTTTCTTTAATATGGAATATGTTCCTGGGCAGACGCTTGACCAGGTCATTGGCAATATCCGTGCTGAAGCTGAAGCGCAGCCGTTGACCGAAGACGCTGTGCGTGAGATTTTTCGGCAAGTCAGCCACCTGGGTCATTTAATTGAAAAAGCTGGCTTAGAACAAAAAGAAGTATATCCTGTTACCTTAGCAGCTGATTTTAAGATCGGCAGAATTAAAGTGGTTGATCCACAAAGCTGGAAAATCAAAGTTATTGATTGGTCTCTGCCATTTCCTCCTGAAAAAGAAAGTCTTCCCCAAGTTAAGAGAGAGGCATTGACGATAATCGGCAAAGGCATGACCAGCCTTCTTGGAAAAAAGGAAGCCAGTCCAGAAATGCAAGCCATTATCTGGAAATGCACTGGTCAGAACCCTGAAGAATTTCCGCCTTACCAAAGTTTTACTGAACTTTACCGAGATTTATCTTCTTGACATTTCTTGATTTAGTTTGATATATTAAGAGGTAATGACTTTAGGAGATGAATGGCCAGACCTGCTGACGGCCAAAGA
Organism: uncultured Gammaproteobacteria bacterium; assembly: GCA_964612215.1. Classification (GTDB taxonomy): domain Bacteria; phylum Patescibacteriota; class Microgenomatia; order CAZTEW01; family CAZTEW01; genus CAZTEW01. The sequence goes on along the minus strand of CAZTEW010000012.1, from coordinate 8,785 downwards.
AGTTGCCAAGATTTTCCGAGTCACTCCCTTGACGATCAAGCGTTGGATTAAAAAGGGAAAGCTCTCGGCCCTGCGGATTAACAGCCGCGGCGATATCCGGATTAAAAAATCAGCGGTCTTTTGGTTGTTGGGGCTTCAGGATCAGAGCGAAGCGTAAGAATTTCAAAAGCGCCAGTTGTCTCCTGACCCGCCAAGGTTCCCAAACAAGCCGCCAGAGCCATTCTAAGCCGGCTCCGGTGATGATACGACCCGGTCGGCGGCTAATACCGGCCAGATAATTAAAAACGCCGCCAACTTCCAAACCAACGAGATTTAATTTTTCCTCACGGAGTTTTTCCAGCCAGACCGGACCCTGAAAACCTAAAGCCGTCAGCACTATCTGCGGCTTTTCTTTTTTCATCAGCCGGATCGCCCCAAAACGGGTCGGGTGGCTGAAACCCTGCAGGCCAGGATGTTTTTTCTGAAGAACGGTTAGGGCTCTCTGCCCTACTCCCCGGCCGGCACCAATCAGGCCGACTTTATAGCCTTTCTTTACGCTGAGCTCGGCTAAGGCTTCTACCAGATCGCCGCCCCGGATTCTTTCCAACCGGCCGAATCCTTTAAGGCGGCTGGCGAGCGTCACACCAACGCCGTCAGCGACCACCAGGTCCATTTTCGCAATCGCCAGCGCCAAGCGCTGGTCTTCTCGAGCCCGAACCAGATACTCAGGGTTCATCGTAGCTACCTGATGAAAACCAGCGGTTTGAATCATCTTATCAATCCGGCTAACCGCTTCTGTCAGTGTCACTTGATCGAACTCAACTCCAAAAAGATTAACTTTCATAAACCTCCTTAAAGATTTTAACAGTTTTTTGGGCCGCTTTCTGCCAGGAAAATTGCTTGACTCGCTGAAAGCCTTTTTCCCGCAAGGCTTCGCGCAAATCTTGGTTTTCGATCATCAATTTCATCGCCGCCGCAATTTCGTCGGTGTTCTTTGGATTTACCAGTAAGCCTGCCTGACCGACAATTTCCGGTAAAGCCCCGGCTCTAGCGGCAATGATTGGACAGCCGTAAGCCATGGCTTCAAGAACCGGCAAGCCGAAACCCTCGCAAAGACTGGGCAGGATAAAAAATAAAGCCTGGTGATAAAGACCCGCCAACTGCCGATCATCCACATAACCTAAAAACTTGACCCGCTTCTCGACCCCAAATTTTCTAGGCGCGGCCAGAATCTCGTCATACAGCCAGCCAAGCTTGCCGGCAATCAATAGTTTCATGGTTTCATTGTTCAATTGTTTCATGGCTAATTTAAAGCTTTCGATCAAGCGAACGAGGTTTTTACGCGGCTGAACCGTGCCAACGAATAAAATATATTGGCGGCAGTCACTCCTCGGATGGTGGCCCGCCGACGAGGCGGGACTCCTCCGAGGTGGGACGACATTAATTCCCTCGTGAACAACACTGATTTTTTTTGGATCGGCGTTCAGTTGGGAAACCAGCTGGTCTTTAGTCCATTGACTAACCGCAATCAGGCGAGTCGCGTAGCGCACCGCGTATTCGGTGCTCTTGGTCAAATAGAGTTTTTGGGGAAACTGGTAATACTGGGGCAGATACTCATATTCCAAGCCGTGAATGGTCACCACTGTCTTGAGAGACGGCCGGCGGACAAGCGGCAAAGTATGGCTGGGAATAAAAAGCAAATCCGGCGGCCGCAGCAGACATTCTAAGGCTAAACCTCCCTGAGTCCAGAAGTAAGACCAGGGAATCGCTTTTATTGTCGTCCCACCTCGCAGGAGTCGAAGTCGTTGCTTCGCCACCTCCGAGGAGTGACTACCGCGGGTATATAACACATACTCGTTCTTCTGATCAACTTCAAGCAAGGCTTGAATTAAGTGATAGGCGTAGTTTTCGGTGCCGGTTCTTTCCTTGATCAGCGCTCGCGAGGCGTCAATGCCAATAATCATTGCTGATTAGTGGCGAGAAAAAGCAATTTCTCGTCACGGGAATTTGATAATTAAGTTGATATATCAATGTTTCTTTATTTAGTGTCCTATAATACATTAACCTTTATCCTTTCTCAAATCCTGTAGTAAATTAGCGCGAGGAAGCAAAAGAGCGCTTATATAAATCAAAATTCTCCAAAACCGTGCCTGTGCCTTTGGCCACGCAAAGAATCGCTTGTTCGGCCACATGGCAGGGCACGCCGGTCTTTTCCGTCATCAGCTTGTCAAAGTTGCGCAAAGTGCTGCTGCCGCCGCTCATCACAATCCCTTTTTCAATAATGTCGCTGGAAAGTTCAGGCGGCACTTCTTCCAAAACGCTCTTAACCATGTTCACAATCTGGCTCAGGGGCCGCTGAATCGCCTCGGTCACATCATGCGAGCTGATTTCCAGCGTTCTCGGCAAGCCGGAGAGATAATCGCGGCCTTTGACTTCCAGCTTTTCTTCCTTAAGCAGTTTGACTGCCGAGCCGATTTTAATCTTGGCGTTCTCGGCCGCCAGATCGCCGATGACCAGATTATGTTGATGGCGAATATAACTGCTCACCGCTTCGTCAATCTTATTGCCGGCCACCCGAACCGCCCGGCTGACGACAATGCCGCCTAGGGAAATGACTGCCGCCTCAGCCGCGCCGCCGCCAATATCCACGACCATGCTGCCGCTGGCCTCGGCAATCGGCACTTTGGCGCCGATCGCCGCCGCTAGAGGCGCATCAATCAAATAGACCTCTTTGGCGCCGGCGCCTTTAGCCGCCTCAACCACGGCTCTTTTTTCCACCTGAGTGACGCCGGCCGGCACGGCAATCATCAGTTCCGGTTTAAAGAAAAAAGCCCGGCCGCAGACCCGCTGGATAAAATAACGGAGCATGGCTTCAGTAATCACGTAATCGGCAATGACGCCGTCCTGCATCGGCCGCCTGACCTCAATGTTGACCGGCGTCCGGCCCATCATTTTCTTGGCTTCGCCGCCAACCGCCACCACCCGGTTGTCATCAATGGCCACGGTCACCACCGTCGGTTCGTTGAGGACAATCCCCTCGCCCGCCAGCCAAACCACGGAATTAGCTGTACCAAGATCAATGCCTAAGCGTTTGTAGAACATAGAAATAAATAAAATAAATTTCAAATTTCAAAATCCAAATGACAAATCAATGTCAAAATCCAAAATCTAAATTAATTTTTGACATTTAGCCATTTGGGCTTGAATTGACATTTGAGCTTTGACATTAGTCTCTATGATATAATTCTTTCGCTGAAGCGAAAAAATTGTTTCGTTAATGTAAAAATTATTATATCATGAAAAAATAATTCCTCCATGAACAAGAGGTTGTCGATTACTTTAATCACCGCTTTCTTTCTTTTAACCGCCACGGTGATTATCATCAGACTGGCTGAAGGCTACCGGCCGGAAATTGAAAACGGCCATTTGAAATCCACTGGCCTGCTGCTGGCCAATTCCACTCCTGAAGGCGCTCAAGTGCTGATTAATGATGAGCTGAAAACCGCCACTGACGACACCATGAACCTTGCACCCGGCGAATACCAAGTCCGGATTGAAAAAGCCGGCTATCATCCTTGGCGCAAGCTCTTAACCATTCAGGCTGAACTGGTAACTGAAACCAACGCCCATCTTTTCCCGGCCGTACCCGAGCTTAAACCCTTAACCGTGGCTGGTGTGAAAAATCCCCAACTCTCGCCAGACAACGCGAAAATCTTTTTTGAAAGCCAGGGAGGATTCTGGGTTTTAGAGATGAATAGCGGTCCCTTTGGCAATCCGAAGCCGAAAAAAATCAGCCAGCTGGAAATGGAAAGAGAAATTCAGCGCCTGGCGCTAGAGAAAAAGGCAGAAGAAGAAATTAAATTCACTAAATTTCCTTTAGATTTTCAAAAAGTGGCCAGCAGCAGCAGCCAGCTGATCGCTTTTTCTCCTGACGAAACTAAGTTTCTTTATTTGGCAGAAGCTAACGTCACGGTTCCTTCAGGTCTGGTACCGCCGCTGCTGAGCACCAGCACCCAGTCTGAAGAAAGAGAAATTAGAGCGAATGTCATCTACGCCTATGACCGCAAAGAAGATAAAAATTTCCGCATCCATGAGGCAGTGGCACCAATTGGCTGGCTGGCTGATTCCCGGCACCTGCTTTTCAGCGCTGAAGCTAAAATCAAGGCAGTCGAGTTTGACGGTCAGAACGAAACCGTGATTTACGCCGGCAGTTTTGAAAAGGATTTTTTTGCTGTTTGGCCTGACGGCTCCCGGCTGGTGATTCTCGCCAACCTGACTCCGGGTTCAGAGCTGTTACCTAACCTCTACAGCCTCAACCTGCGCTAAAATTAACCCTTGACTTTGTTTTTCATTTCGATTATCATAGAAAAGAAAGGTAATTTTATATGAAGAAAATCGAAATCATCTGGCGGGATTTACTTTTTCAGGCGATTGAAAAGCGAAATCGCCGCTTTACCCAAAAAGATTTGGCGGAAAAATTTGGTTTTTCAACCAGTACAGTTTTTCAAGCCTTAAAAGCGCCGCGGAAAATGGGAGCGGTTCGGGTTACGGGCCGGTTTTTTGTTCTTGAAGATCCGGAAAAACTGCTTTATCACTGGGCTAGCTGCCGGAATCTCAAAAAAGACCTGATTTTTTCCGGCCGCGTTGATCAATCGGTGAGTGAAATTGAGGCGCAAATGCCGCCGGAAGCAGTTTTCGGCGGCTATGCCGCGGCTAACCAAGTTCTCGCGGTGCCTCCGGCCGATTATGATCAAGTGTTTGCTTACGCTCAAACTAAAAATTTTTTAGCGGAGCTTAATAAAAGATTTTCTTTTACCAAGGGTCGTGCTAATCTGTTCATCCTTGCCGGCGATAACTTCTTGAAAAAATACGGCTCAACTACTCCCCTCGCCCAAACCTTTGTTGACCTTTGGAACCTTGGCGATTGGTATGCTAAAGAATATACCCGCGCTTTAAAGGAGAAAATCGATGCCATTTTATCATGAACTTATTGTCCAAAAAAGCTGGCAGCTGCTCCAGTCATTAAGAAAAAAGTATGATTTTATTTTGATTGGCGGCTGGGCGGTTTTTCTCTATGCTCGAAGCCTAAAATCAAAAGACATTGATCTCGTCTTGACTTTTGATCAACTGGAAAAATTAAGAAGCGGTTTCCCAGTCACTAAAAATAATCGCCTGAAAAAATACGAAGCTAAAACCGGCAGCACTGAAATTGACATCTATGTCCCTTTTTATTCAAACCCTGGCCTGCCTGCCGAAGAACTAGCAAAATTTACCACCAACCTTACTGGCTTTCAAACCATTAAACCTGAAGCTTTGGCTATTTTAAAACAAAAAGCTTTATTGAGCCGCAAAGACAGCGTCAAGGGCAGAAAAGACCTACTTGACCTCTTTAGTCTTTTCAGGTTAGCAGAATTTAATTGGCCGGAATATCAGGAAATAATTGAAAAATATCAATTTCAGCCTGCCATTAAAGAGATTAAAGAAATTATTAAGCAAACCCGCAGTTTGCCAGAAATCAATCTTAACCCTCATCAAATGGCCAAACTAAAAAAGAAACTGCCGCCTAACCTCTACAGCCTCAACCTGCGCTAATTCGGTCTTTATGATAAAATATCCTTGTGGCGCTCTTGTAGCTCAACGGACAGAGCACAGGTTTCCTAAACCTGGAATGAAGGTTCAATTCCTTCCAGGAGCACCCTGGGTGCGTAGCTCAACTGGCAGAGCAAATGGCTCTTAACCATTAGGTTCAGGGTTCGAGTCCCTGCGCACCCACAGAATTACGGAGCGTGGCGCAGTGGTTTAGCGCGCTAGCATCGGGAGCTAGAGGCCGTGGGTTCAAATCCCACCGCTCCGACCAAGTTATGAAAAAAAGATTTTTTGCCAGAGTTTTCGTCACCTTCATTCTGATGGTCTTAGTTTTTATTGCTCCCCCAAAGGTCCCCGCCGCCTTCAACTTGGAAGTAGATCTGGAAACTATCCTGGGAACCTTTAATCGCAATTTGCTGGGCCACAATGCCCAAGTGGCTAAAAGCGGACTGGAACAACCAGAGGCCGTAGATCTTATTTCTCCACTTGCTCCCACATTTATAAGACTGACAGATGTTGAGTTGTGGGACAGAAACATTCCCGCTTCTCCATGGAGACAACGAGGAAGTTCCAGCTTTGAAAAGGATGAAGGAGGAAGGATTGTTTCCAAAAAAGATAATAATTCTTTGGGCCAGCGTCTTTCTCTTGCCTCTTTTGAGACTGGAGCTGATTATGAATTAACGGCTACTTTGGCTTCTGATAATATTGCCGCCCTTTCCATTATCGAGGTTCTATTAAGAGGAGTCAAAAGCGGCGACGCCAAGACTCACCAAATAGCGGCGATTTATCCGAGCGGCAATGGTCTTTTTGAGACGAAGAAAATCGTCTTTAAATTTGATTATTCTTCTTTATCCCAAGGGGAAACCGCCAGCGACGTTATGATTAGAATTGTCCATAAAGGAACGCCTCCTCAACACGGAATTTTTAAAATAGAAGAGATCAGTCTTAAAAAAAGTGTCAGTGTCACCGAGCTAATCCAAGACTCAAGATTTGCCAATACCTATTTTCCGCTCCCTCCTTATTTTTACTATACAACCAAAGAAAGAGTTGATGAGATTGTTAATCTGGCCACAGCCACTGGGGCGAAATTACTGGCAAATATTAATCTTCGGACTTATCCGTTTGACCAAGAGGCCCAAGACAACCAAAATCTGGAAAATCAACTTGATCTGATTTCTTATATCATTAACGAATATCCTTTGGAATATGTTGAGCTTGATGGTGAGATAGAGCTTTGGAGTATCCGTTGGGGTGATGGGCAACATATTGAAGATAATGACATAAAAGAAACCTACAAACAGTATGGCTATCGGGTAAAAAAGTATGTTGAAAGAATCAGACAGCGCTTTCCCCAGTTAAAATTTGTCGTTGCCCTATCTGGTTTTTCCCCAACAGCCGTAGAGATTTCCTACCGCGGCCTGGGTTCTGTGCCCGGGATTTTAAATTATGCTGATTACTTTTCTTTTCATCCTTATTTAGCGACTGATAATTGGAATAAAGAAGGCGGTCTTTGTTATATCACTGCCGCCGATGCTGTTTCCAAAGTTCTCTCTGGTGAGGAGACTGTCTGCGGCAATATCCTGCGCTATCGAGAGAAAATTGCCTCGCTTCCTAAACCAGTAATCTTTACCGAATATGGAACCTCGGATGACGATAATGTCTTGGTTGCCGGCAATATGATCGATATGTTTTGGAACCTGGAGTTTGTCTTAAGAAGTTCTTTAATCAACAATGTCTTTGGCGCCCAGCGCTGGGTTTTGGGAAGTCTGATTAATATGGCGGTTTTAGAGCCCCAAACAAAACTTAAAAGGCCGGCCTTTGCTTCATTTTTTCTTCTGCAAAACTTAGTCGAGGGCGATAAAATTGTCTCTTCAAATTTGACTTCTGATTCTATCCTCTCTTCTTGGGCGATCACCAACAACGATAAAAGCAAAATTCAAATTATTCTGATTAACAAGACAAACTCTGTCCAGGCAATAAATACTCTTGACTTTCTTGGTGTAGATAAAAACAGTTACCAATTTCAAAGCTTTACTTATTCTCCGGCCAATGCTAACGAGGGCTTGCAAGCGAGGGAGTTAATGGTAAATGGCAGTCTTAACATGGCCAACACAACCGGGGTTCTTTTTGATATTAATGCTTCCCTGGCTGTTCCTCCGGCTAGTCTAATTCTTATTAAAGGACAAAAGTTAAATACCCCGACACCGACAGCAGTAACTGCTTTTTGCTACGGAGCTTCGGTTAGTCTCAATCAGGCTAATCCCGGCGAAACGATAGTCTATTCTAAGGGCACGACCAGTCCGGATAATTGGGGTATAAAGTACCGCTATGGGGGTTTGGTAGTAAATGACAATGTGCATTGTGCTTCTTACCCCACAGGCACCTGCAGTGTAGCGGCTGATTATTCTTTGGGTTCCAGCATTGAGTTTGGGACTAATGTTGTTCTGCCCAATGGCTCTGTTTGCCGCTATGACGGAGTATGGGCGCCTACCCCGGGTGCGCCCAACAGCAACCCGGCTTCTACTTGTACCAATACTTGCCGGGTCAATGTTCCGATTAATTCTCCCACCCCCACGACGCCTTCTTTTTTAGAAATCATTCAAAACTATGGCACTTCTAATTTAGAAACCGATCTTAACCAAGACAATCTTGTTAATGGGATTGACTTTGAGATTGTGAAAGGGTCATTTTAAGTGGAGCTAAAATCTTAATCCCTTTTTTAATCATCTTTTGGACGATTGGTTTTTCCGGCGCTGTGAATTTGCTGAGAACATAATCTTCTGTTTCTCTTTGATTCGCTGGCCTGCCCGCCAGTGCCAGGCTTTGGCAGGCGGGCCGGCCGATGCCGAGGCGGAGGCGGTAAAAATCTTGAGTGCCGAGGTGTTTGATGACTGATTCCACGCCATGATGGCCGGCCGCGCCCCGATTGCGCGCCAACTTTATTTGCCCCAGCTCTAAATCCACATCATCATGGATTATCCATAAATTTGTATATTTCGAAGAAATCCCGCTTGTCGGGTTTTTGAATTTTAAATTTTTAATTAATTTCTTAACAGCCAGGCCGGAGTTGTTCATAAAAGTTTTCGGCTTGGCAATGATTAAATTTTTGTAGATATAAATCTGGGCAAAGGGAAAGTTTTTAGTTTTAAGTTGTAGTTTTGAGTTTTGAGTTTTGAGTTTTGCGATTAACTCATCAACCACCATAAAGCCCAGATTATGG
>CAZTEW010000011.1:4601-17819 GCA_964612215.1 uncultured Gammaproteobacteria bacterium | reverse complement strand
TTTTACTTGATTCATTCGACATCATCAATGTCGAAAATGTATCGTAACTTGTGCAGACAGCTTGTAAATCGCGGCTTGGATAAATGGTTCGAGGTCGCCGCCGAGAACCGCTTCGGTGTTATTGCTTTCATAACCGGTACGCAAATCTTTCACCAAATGATAAGGATGGAGCACATACGAGCGGATTTGCGTACCCCAGCTGGCCTGCGTGGCCTTGCCTCTGAGCCTGGCTTCCTCTGCTTTCTTTTTCTTTTCCTCCTGCTCCCAAAGCTTGGCTTTCAAAAGCTGGAGCGCAAATTTCCGGTTCTGTTCCTGAAAGCGTTCTGACTGGCTGGTGACGACAATGGCGGTTGGTTTATGAGTCAAGCGCACGGCCGAGGAGACTTTCTGGACATTCTGGCCGCCTTGAGTGGAGGCCCGGAAAAACTGCCAGTCCAAATCATCTTCTTTCACCTCGATTTCTTTTTCTTCAATTAAAGGTAAAACCTGCACTAAGGCAAAAGACGTCTGGCGGAGCTTGTCAGCATTGAAAGGCGACAGCCGCACCAGGCGGTGCGTGCCGACTTCGTGTTTTAAATGACCATAAGCGTAAGGCCCGCTGACAAAAACCGTTGCCGTTTTAATGCCGGCTTCTTCGCCCCGGATCTCCTCCACCAGATTGCCTTGCCAGCCTTTTTTTTCAATAAAACGCAGGTACATCCGCAACAACATTTCTGTCCAGTCCATGGCTTCGACGCCGCCCTGGCCGCTGTGCAAGGACAAAATGGCGTCGCCCCGATCATATTGGCCACCAAGGAAAGTTTTTAATTCTAGTTTCTTTAACAACTGATTAAACTCGGCTTCCTGACCGGACAACTGCATTTGTTTCAGTTTCTCGACTTCATCGACTTCTGCTTGCAAATCAGCCAGTTGCTGCATTTTTTTCCCAGCTAGCTGGGAATCACGCCAAAAATTCGGCTGGCTGCTTTCTGTCAATAACCCTTCAATGGCCGCCTTTTTCTCGTTAATCTTCAGTTTCTCAACTAAAGCGTCTAGGTTGATCACTGACACATCTCCTGACAGGTGGTGTCGCAGACTTCGTTGCAGAAAACCTCTTTTTTCACTTCTTCCACCTGCTCTAGCGGCAAAGACTGGATTTCTTTAATAATCTCCCTGACTTTTTCTTCGATAATTACCTCAGCCTGGGTTTTATCAGTTTCTTGGTCTTTTTTCAGAGCCGGAATCATTTCACCAACCAACCCGAGAACCTTTTCCGGAATTTCCTGTTCTTTAATTAAATCCTTAATCTGTTCTATTTTCTTTTCTGTCTGGGCAGGCAACACCTTCGACTCATCTGCCGCGGTTGTCCGACCTGGTTGCTGGCTTGACAGCCGCCACAACAGCCAACCGACGATCAGCGTAAAAATCCCCCACCGAATCAGCTTTTGTTTCAACATCGTTAATATTCTAAATCACCCGCATTGGGGATAGCAACATTTTTTCCATTTCTTGCCCGACCCGCACCAGCAAGGATCGTTGCGGCCGGGCTTGGCGCCAGCGGCTGGGCTGGTTGCCGCCGACGCCAGCGAGTCAACCATCCGCCCCCGCAGTGGATTCGTGGCTACACTGCGGGGGCGGATTGGAGGCTGGATTTCGGCTTTAATCTGCAAAAAGCGCTGGGTAATCTCAGTGTCAATGTTGGCCAACAACTCCTGAAACATCCGGTAGGCTTCGCTCTTATATTCCACCAGCGGGTCGCGCTGGCCATAACCCCGCAAGCCGATGCCCTCCCGCAAGTCATCAGTGGCATCCAAATGCTCCATCCATAAATAATCAATCACGCTCAATCCCAGCCATCTTTCCAGTTCGGCCATCATCGCTTCGCCCAGTTCTTTTTGCCTCTCCTGATAAATTTTCTTAGCCGCGCTGGTTTTCTCAATGATCGCGAGAATGGTCGGTTTTTCTAAAAACTGCCGGCGCTTTTTATAAATCAGCTCCCGCTGTTTATTCATCACGTCATCATAGTCCACCAGTCTTTTGCGGGTATCAAAATGAAAACTTTCCACCTTAACCTGAGCTTGTTCAATCGCCTTGGAAACCATCGCGTGCTCCAAAGGAATGTTTTCCGGCATTTTGAAAGCAGTCATCAGATTAGCCACTTTATCGCCGCCGAAAAGACGCATGATATCATCTTCCAGGCTGATAAAAAACCGCGACGAACCTGGATCGCCTTGCCGGCCGGAGCGGCCCCGGAGCTGGTTGTCAATCCGCCGCGCTTCATGGCGTTCAGTGCCGATAACATGCAGGCCGCCTAATTTAATCACTTCTTCATGTTCTTTTTGCCAGTCCTGTTTTCCCCGATCAGCGGGAGCGCCGCCGAGGATAATATCCACCCCCCGGCCGGCCATGTTGGTGGCTAAGGTAATCGTCTTCAATCGGCCGGCTTGGGCAATAATCGCCGCTTCTTTCTCGTGGTTTTTGGCATTCAAAACCTGATGAGGAATTTTCTTGTGCTTTAAAAATTTATCAATGATTTCGTTTTTTTCGATCGAGGTGGTGCCGATTAAAACCGGCTGGCCGCGCTGGTAACACTGAGCCACTTCCTCCACCACGGCCGCGTATTTCGCCCGAACAGTCTTATAAACGACATCTGAATAGTCTTGGCGGATATTTTCTTTATTGGTCGGAATCGCCACCACATCCAAGCCGTAAATCTTCTTAAATTCTTCGGTTTCGGTCACCGCGGTGCCGGTCATGCCGGCCAGCTTCTGATATAAGCGGAAGTAGTTCTGGAAAGAAATCGAAGCTAAAGTCTTTGATTCCCGCTGAATAGCCACGCCTTCTTTGGCTTCAATCGCCTGATGCAGGCCTTCGGAATAGCGCCGGCCTTCCATCAGCCGGCCGGTAAATTCGTCGACAATAATTACCTGGTTGTCTTTGACCACGTAATCTTTATCCCGATGAAAAAGGGTTTTCGCCCGCAAAGCCTGCTCAATGTGGTGAATGGCAGAAAAATCCTTTTCGTAAAGATTTTCCACGTTTAAAATTTTCTCCACTTTGCGTAAACCATGTTCTGTTAAGTTAACGGTTTTGTCTTTCTCGTTGATTTCGTAATCAATCTCGTGGTTAAGCTTGTTGATCAGCACGTTGAATTGAGCATATCGCCCGGTCGGCTCGACATCCGGCGCGGAAATAATCAGCGGCGTTCTGGCTTCGTCAATGAGAATAAAATCAACTTCATCAACAATGGCAAAGTGATGAGATCGCTGCACCATCTCGGTCAACTGGCGAACCATGTTGTCCCGTAAATAATCAAAGCCGAACTCATTATTGGTACCGTAAGTGACATCAGCTTGATAAGCCTCTTGCCGACTAACCGGCCGCAGATGGGCTAATCGCTCGTCATCATGGCCTGACTCACTATAGCCAGGATCATAAATAAAGCTTTTGTCATGAATCAGACAGCCCACTGACAAACCTAAAAGATGGAAAATGCCTCCCATCCAGCCGCAGTCCCGGCGCGCCAGATAATCATTGACCGTCACCAGATGACAACCTTTACCGGCCAGCGCGTTGAGATAAAGCGCGGGTACGGCCGAAAGGGTTTTGCCTTCACCAGTTTTCTGCTCGGCAATTTTAGCCTGGTGGAAAGCGATCCCTGCCATCAGCTGGACATCATAAGGACGCAGGCCAATCGTCCGGATGCTGGCTTCTCTGGCTAAAGCAAACGCTTCAACCAACACCTCGTCCAACGACTGACCTTTTCTGAGGCGGATCTTCAACGCTTCGGTTCTTTTCTGAAAGTCGTTCTTTTTTAGCTTCTGAACTTGCTTTTCCCAGCCATTAATCTCAACGACCACCTCTCCTAGTTTTTCCACTTCCCGCTGATTGCTGTCAAAAACCTTGCTTAAGAACTTAAACATAGCCTAATTATATCCTGATTTTCTCAAATAGAGAATGGCAAAAAAGCAAGAGGTTGCTGGGGGTGTGGATATGATCGAGGTGGGGGAAAATTTGATTTAATTTTTCAACAAACTCATCGGTTTCTTTTTTCTTTTCTTGATAATAAAGCCGGTTGAAAATCGCGGTCCCGCCAGGCGCGAGAAAAGCTTTAATTCTTTTTAAAAAAGCCTGGGTTTCACAGACCTCTGGCGCCTGATCGCCAATAAAAAGATCAACCAAGATTAGATTATAATTATAATTTTTATAATTTTTATGACTTTTATCTCTGCTTTTAAGCCACTCAACCGCGTCGGCGATAATAATTTCCAGATTATTGATTTCGTTTAAACGAAAATACTGGCGGCCTAATTTAATCATCAGCGGATCGATTTCCACACCGGTAATGCTGGCCTGCGGCCAGAATCGGTTAATCAACCGGGCGGCGCTGCCGGCACCCAAGCCTAGAATCAGCGAATGGCGAATGGCGGATGGCGAATGGCGGATTTTTTTAAGGGCTTTTTTCCAAATACTAGCGATAAAGTCACCGCTTTGCTCCAAGCCGCCAACTTCTAAAATCGGCCGGCCCCAAAAGCGATAGACGCTGATTTTACCGTTAATCACCGAACTGGTTTCCTCGATTAACCTTTTACCGAAGGGTAATCTTTTCTTGACCCACATAAGGCTGAAGCACTTTGGGGATTAAAACCGACCCGTCTTTTTGCTGATAATTTTCCAAAATCGCCAAAGCTGTCCGGGCAGTGGCGATGGCGGTCCCGTTAATCAAATGGACGAAGCCGGTTTCCGCCTGGCGCCGATATTTAATGTTTAAGTTCCGCGCCTGATAATCAGTGCAATTTGAAGTTGAGGTCACTTCGCCGTAATCCCCTCGCCCCGGCATCCAGGCTTCCAGGTCATATTTCCGGCTGGCCATGGCGCCTAAATCAGCGGTGCACATCTCCACTACCCGGTAAGGAATCTCCAGCCCTTGATAAATTTTTTCTTCCCAGGCCAAGACTTTTTCATGCCAACGCTCTGATTCTTCCGGCAGGCAGTAAACAAACATCTCGATTTTGCTAAACTGATGGACTCGATACAGACCTTTGGCATCTTTACCATAGGCACCGGCTTCCTGGCGGAAACAATGCGAATAACCAACATATTTCAGCGGCAGTTTCTCGATCGGAATCGTCTCGTCGGCATGTTTGCCTGCTAAAGTCACTTCGGCAGTGGCAATCAAACCTAAGTCCTGATCTTTGATTTCATAAGTTTGCCTTTCCGGCCCTTGGGGCAAATAACCAGTCCCCAAATAATAGCGGGAGCGGGCTAAGTCCGGCGTGATTACTGGCGTAAAGCCTTCTTTGATCAGAAGATCGAAAGCATATTGGGTCAATGCCAGCTCCAGCAAAGCGCCTTCGTTTAACCAAAAATAAAAGCCAGAACCAGCTACTTTAGCGCCGGCTTCAAAATCTAAAATGCCGAGTTGCTTGCCCAGTTCCAAATGGTCCCGGGGTTTAAAATTAAATTTCGGAATTTTACCCCATCTCTTAATCTCAACATTGTCTTTGGCGCTGGCTCCCCGAGGTACTTTTTCTGCCGGCAGGTTAGGAATCTCAGCTAAAACCATCTTTAGCTCTTCTGCCACGGCTTTCAAATCCGGTTCCAGTCGCCGCAGCATTTCCTTAATTCTTTTCCCTTTCTCGACTTCGCCGGGTTTTAACTGGTTTCTTGCCTGACGCCAGCGCTCCACTTCTTTAATCAACTGCCGCCGGGTGTCATCAATTTTTAAGACCCGGTCCACCAACTGCGGCTCATAGCCTTTGCTTTTGACTCCCTGTTTAACTAAGTCTGGATTTTCACGAATAAAATTAAGGTCTATCATTAAAGCTCTAACTCCTCTTCGTTTTCAGCTTTGAGTTTGCGCGCCAGCGCGAGCATGACTGCTTCCAGCGCCAGCATATGCTTGATAATGTTTTCATTGTCAACATGTTCTCTGATTAATGTCAACGCTTGCTCTCGACTAATCATTCGCCGCCTCTTTTAATCTCTTTATTAAAAAGCCTTTCTTTTGACTAAGCAATAACCAAGCCGCTTTGGGACCATGAGTTTTGCCGATTAAGGTTAAATAGAGCGCCTGAAAAGCCTCTTTCGAAGAGATTTTTTGCTTTTTGGCTAATTCATAAAGCTCATATTCTAATTCCTTGGGCTGCAAATCTTTTTTCAATAAATCAGCCACGCTTTTTAAATATTCTTTTTGTTCTTTACTTAGCCGGCTGGCGGCCTGAGGTATTTTTGCTTTAATGCGGAAAACCAGATTCTCCGGCGCGTAGCTGTCCAGCCAGATTCTAGCATACTTCATTCTTTCTTTAAGAACCGCTTTTTCGGCCGCGGTTAACCGACTGCCTTTCTCACTGCTAAAATGCTTTTCTAAATCCACGCTCGGCATTTGCAGATAATTAGCGACATCTCTAAACCTGGTTAAAAATAAAGGCTTCTGCGCTAGGCCGTTAACCTGCGAGAGTTCAAAAATGCGGCCCAAGTCAGACTGCCGACCTTTTTCAAACCACTCTTGAGCGCAGCGGTCATATTCGTCAAAAAGATCAGGGATAGTCTCGCCGCCAGGGTCAAAATTGATCGCTCGTTTATAAACAGTTCGGGTGATCAAAAATCTTAAAATCGCCGCTGGCAATAAGTTAATCATCTCCCGGACCGAACTGCCCAGTCCTTTTGAGGAAGACATTTTCCGGCCGGCAATCAGGAAAAACTCATAAGCAAAGGGGTAAGGCACCGGATAATGAAGAATTTCCTGACAGACAGCCGCGGCAATATCATGCGAGCCGCCAACAGTCATATGGTCTTTGCCGGCGCCTTCGACGGTGACGCCGACAGCCTGCCACTTGACCGCCCATTCAATTTTCCAGGGCAGTTTGCCGGCACCGTTAAGCGGGGTGATTTTACCCTCATGGCCGCAGCCTTTGGCCCAAGTCACCAAGTCCGGCCGGCAGCGATAACTCACTTTTTCACCGTCCCAGCCAACCACCTGGGTTGTCCCGACTTTGCCGCATTGCTCGCAAATCACTTGCAATGGATACCAATCTGACGGCTTGGCGCTCCCGGAAACTTTTTTATAAATCTGCCGAATTCTGGGAGCGTTATCCAAACAGAGTTTAATCCCCTGATTCATTTTGCCGCTACGGTAAAGTTCGCTCGCCCAGATAATTTTCGGTTGGCAGCCGCAGCGATTAAAAACCTCAATAAAATCCTGGGCAAAGTATTGGGCATAAGATTGATAACCCGGTTCTGGCGCCGGAATTTTATTCAACGGCCAACCCAGGTAGCGCTGATACTTTTTCTGATTAAGATAAACCGGCAGGCTATCCATCGGGTCGTGATCGTCAATGACATAAGTCGAAACCGCTTTGACGCCAGCGTCAAGCAGGGCTTTATAAATCAGGTCGTGGAAAATCACACCGCGGAGGCTACCGCTATGAATTTTGCCGGAAGGCGTTTTCATGTCGTCCACCCACTC
Organism: uncultured Gammaproteobacteria bacterium; assembly: GCA_964612215.1. Classification (GTDB taxonomy): domain Bacteria; phylum Patescibacteriota; class Microgenomatia; order CAZTEW01; family CAZTEW01; genus CAZTEW01. The sequence goes on along the minus strand of CAZTEW010000011.1, from coordinate 10,372 downwards.
CAGCGCCAGTTTTCTCGCCTTGATTTTTTTAGCCACCCGGTCGGCCCAGAACATGAACTTATCTTACCACAAACTTGCCTGAAACTTAAAGCTAGGGTAAAATATACCCTAATAGGCCCTGTCGTCTAGCGGTCTAGGACGCCACCCTCTCAAGGTGGAAGTCACCGGTTCGAATCCGGTCAGGGTCACCAAGCTTTGGCCACTTCCGAAGTGGACTGCTACCTACACATCGGTATTTATAGGAGACGGTCAGGCGAGCACTTCGGGAAGTTTTTTTAGAGTATTTTCCATAGAAACAATCTCGATCTCGCCTTCTCTCATTGGTCTTTTTCCTCCGTAGACGAAATATGCGTGAGCTGATGGATAATCTTTAAGAAAAATTTTTAATCCCCTAAGCATTGACGCCTTTACTTTTCTGGTCCTTTTCACCTCAAAGGCCCATATGCCTTTTTTACCGTAGGCGACAAAGTCAACCTCACTGCCGGCGGCGGTGCGATAATAAAACAAGCGGTAACCCAAATCATAGTAGTCGTTGACCGCCAAAAGTTCTTGGAAAAAGAGAGTTTCAAAAGCCATTCCTTCTATCATTTCCGGCATGTCCAAAGGCCCTGTAGGTCTTAATGTCCGATAAACTCCCACATCAAAGAAATAAAATTTTGGGTGGAAAATCATCCGCCTTTTGGCTTTCTTGGCAAAGACTGGCAGGCGATAACCAATCAGCAAATCCTCCAGGATAGAGAAATAATTTTCCACCACCTTTCTTTCGATGGCCGCCTCGCGGGCAATTTCTGAAATGTTCAAGATCGATCCTTGAGAAAAGCTGGCGGTTTCTAAAAATCGAGTAAAGGCGCCTAGGTTTCTGGTTAATCCTTCTTGTTGAATTTCTTCCTGAAGATAGGTGCTGACATAACTTTCCAAATACTTTTTAGGATCAGCTTCTTGGTAAGCCGAGGGCAGCTGTCCATAATTTAAAGAATGATCCAGATCAAAATCCAAGGTCAGCTCGCCAACTGTCAAGGGATGCATAAAATAGGTTAAAGCTCGGCCCGCTAAAAGATTAGGACCTTTTCTTTTTAACTTTCTGGCCGAGGAGCCGGTTAAAACAAACTTAAAATGGTCTTTTTCAATCAGCCGATGCACCTCGTTTAAAAGCTCTGGGACCCTTTGGATTTCATCAATGATGATCCACTGTTTGAAGTTCTTGGGAATGAAATTCTCTAATCGTTGCGGGTTGGCAACGAGATCATTAAAAAGCTCTGCTTCCAAAAGATCCAAATATAGACCTTGGGGAAAACTGGTCTTTACCCAAGTAGTCTTGCCTGTTCCTCGCGGACCAAAAAGGAAAAAACTCTTGTTTTCCGGTGGCTTTATCAATCTGGAATACATAATTCCATTTTACATATATTTTTGGAGTTGTCAATGAACAGACTCAGCCACCTCCGAAGTGAACCTCTACTGACACATAGGTCAAAGTGTTGAAGCATTAACTTTGGGAAGCTTAATGGACTCTTGACAAAACAGTCGTGTATTTATAAAATATGTATCGGGTGGTTAATTTAAGCAGGATTAAGGGTTTTGAGTGGGATAAAGGCAATTTTGATAAAAGCTATCAAAAACACGGTATCACGCCAAAAGAATCTGAAGAAGTTTTTTTAGATGAAAACTTAAGAGTTATTAGAGATATTAAACATTCGCAAAAAGAAGACAGATTTATTGCTTTAGGAAAAACATTTGCCGAGAAGATATTGTTTATTGTTTTTATCATTAGGAAAAATAAAATAAGAATCATTTCTGCCAGAAAGATAAACAGAAAAGAAAGGAAAAAATATGAACAAGCTTAAAAAAATACCGAAATTCAAGTCAGAAAAACAAGAAAGAGAATTCTGGCAAAAAGTCGACTCCACTGAATATGTCGATTATTCTCAAATGGAAAATTGGCAGTTTCCCAATCTGAAGCTAACCAGCAAACCAATTACGATTCGCCTGCCTCAAGCGTTAATTGATCGCTTGAAAATCAAAGCCCACCGAATGGATATTCCTTACCAATCGCTTATTAAACAATTGCTTTTCAAAGAATTTCAAATAACATCAACCTAAATCTTTACTGAACTTCGCCATCTGGAAGCTAAATTAAACTTGGCCACTTCCGAAGTGGACTGCTATTGGCACATCGGTAAAGGTGATCAAGCGTTAGCTCGAACAATCCGTCAAGGGCAGGTCAAAGAAAAACGCAAAAAAATCTTTTAACCAACTATAAACATAAACATGTCTACAAAAGCTAATCATTAAACCCGAAGAGGTTATAAAATTGGCACGAATTTGCTATTTACCTGTTTTATCTTTTCTTGTTGAAATAAAGAAATACAGAGTGGCAAATAAAGGACCCAAAATTGCAGCGTGTAATAAAGAAACACTGCAATCTTCAGTCCACTCTTGACCAATAACAACATCACAGTTAAAGAAGCCAGTAATCAAAGAATAACGAGGAAAAATAAAATGATGCAGAAGAAGGGTGATAAAGAAAGCAATAATAACATAATCCGCCTTTTTATTTCTTTTAGCATACGGAGTGTTAGGATTTGCAACATAATTTTTCTCTGCTTTTCTAGATCTAATTATGGAATACATCAGACCGCCAATAAAACCAATTATTAAGAATGCCAACAAAAAAGCAAAAAGATTATTTTTAGACATTTGACCAGTGATTAGCAATGTAGGTAGACCGATAAAAAAACCGGTTGAAGTACCAACTACTGCTCCAACGAACAGCCACTTAAGGTCATTTCCATAAACATCCCACGTATCATCATATGGTTGCCTTATGTCTTTTTTCAAAAAGTCTATTATTTTTTTTAAAAACATAGTTGTTAAATTGTTTTAATGCTAAACCATACTCATAATATCATAAAATTAAAAGAAAAAAGCCGCCGCCTCTGCTTCCTCAAAAACCTTAAAAAAGTTCGAAAAATAAAAACGCAAAAAAACTTTGGGTAATCTAGGAAGCTAGGTTGATTCTTTTCAGAGCCGCTCCTATTTTTTTCCTGGCTTCTAAAAGAGAAAGTCCTTCCACAGAAGCCGTTTCTTCCTCCAACCGGTCTTTTGACAGTTGAAAAATATCGCTCTGGCTTTTGCTAAGCTTAACTGCTTTTTTATTTTTACCAATCCAAAAGCTTTTCATGACCTGAACTACCTTGTGGATATCATTCAAGCTCAAGGCGTTGCTCGCTTCATGAATATCAATCAGTTTTTCTTTCTTGGTTTTTTCTGAAAATCCTTGAAAAAGCTTTCTCAATCCTTTTCTGGAAATCGACCGGCGGATATTTGCCTTAGCCAGATTATTAACCGGAATCGAGCAGGTTAAGGTTTTATTACTTCTATTTTTAAAGAAGGGTTTAAAATGAATAATTTTTTCTTCCTTGCCGCTGGTCTTTTTCTTTTCAATCCTAAAGATTTGATATACCTGACCAAGACGAACTATTCTATCACCAACCCTCAGAGATTTTCTCTTTTGCTTGTCTTCCATAAATCAACCACTAATATTATATCACGGCCTGGGAGTAATCGGAAATTCCCTCTTGACATCTGGATTTTTGCTGTATAATAATAAAACCATCAGGTAATTTGTGGACAAGAAAAAATTTCTCTTCGTTTCCTACGACGCTCTCATCACTGACACGGCTTGGCATGTCAAAAAAGAAGGGCACGAAGTTAAATACTATATCAAGACCAAAACCTTAAGGGATATCGGCAACGGCTTTGTTCCCAAAACCAATGATTGGGAAAAAGAAATCGATTGGGCTGACGTCATTGTTTTCGACGATGTTCTCGGCCTTGGCGAAAAAGCTCAGGCCCTCCGGGAAAAAGGCAAGCTGGTTATTGGCGGCACGCCTTACACCGACCGCCTGGAAGACAACCGCTCGTTCGGCCAGGAAGAGCTGAAAAAACACCACATCAACATTCTGCCTTATCAGGAGTTTCAATATTTTGACGACGCCATTAAATACGTCAAGGAGCATCCGGCGCCTTATGTCATCAAACCCAGCGGCGAAGCCCAGAATATCAAGCGCTTGCTTTTTGTCGGCCAGGACGACAACGGCCAAGATGTACTGCGGGTTCTCGAAGCGTACCGGACAACCTGGAGCGACCAGGTAAAATTATTCCAGCTCCAGAAAAAAGTCGAGTCTGGCGTCGAGGCGGCTGTCGGCGCTTTTTTCAACGGCCATGAATTCCTGTCGCCGATTAATATCAATTTCGAGCATAAAAAACTTTTCCCCGGCGACTTGGGCGTTTCTACCGGCGAAATGGGCACCAGCATGTTCTGGAGCCAGCCGAACAGGCTTTTCAATTCTACCCTGAAAAGATTCGAAGAAATTCTGGCCCGGGAACATTATGTTGGCTATATTGATCTGAACTGCATTGTCAACGGCTACGGCATCTATCCTTTGGAATTCACCTGCCGCTTCGGCTATCCGACCATCCACATCCAGCAATCATCTCTGCTGACGCCGACCAGCGAGTTTCTCTTCCGGATGGCCAGCGGTGAGAATTTTAATTTTAAAGTCAAAAGCGGTTTTCATCTCGGCACCCGGATTGTCGTCCCGCCCTTTCCTTACACCGACAACAAAACCTTCCGGACTTTTTCTAAAAACAACGCTATTATTTTCAAAAAACCCAATAGTTATGAAGGCATCCATCTCGAGGATGTCAAGCTGGTCAAAGGCGAATGGACGATTACCGGCACCGGCGGCGTTGTTCTGGTGGTGACCGCTTCCGGCCGGACCATGAAAGAAGCCCAGAACTTGGTTCGCAACCGGATTCAAAACATTGTCATTCCCAATATGTATTATCGGATTGACATCGGCGACCGCTGGTACGAAGACAGTGACAAACTCCACACCTGGGGCTACCTCCGCGAGGCCTAGAAAATCAGACCGAAACCATCCTCTCTAGCCACCAATTATTAAAAACCTTAAGTAACAGTCCTTTTAAAAACTTAAGCAAATGACCGTGGAGTAACCATATGGTAAAATAGACGGAATGGCGCCGGATATTGAGAAGGTAAATAAAGAAGCTTTATTTTCCCCTCAAGAGCGTTTGGTTGAAGTCAAAGATCAAACAGGCAGAGCCGTTCAAATTAATACTTGTTTCTTGCCTCAAAGCGAACAATCAACACCCATTCCTGATACCAGTTTTATTCTCGTGGGTGGTTGGCGAACACAGGCAAGAAATTTAGAGGTAATGGGTCAAGCCTTTAGCCGTTTTGCTCCGGTTTTGATCATTAGTCACCCGGAAGCGCCTGATTCTTCGATTCCTCGAGGTCCTTTCAATCAGCATAATTTTGCTAACAGCGGCTTTGTGCAATTAGCAGTGGTGAAACAATTTTTAGCTGAAGGGAGATTAAAAGGTAAATTAGTAGCCGTGGGTTGGTCGCAAGGCGGCGCGACTTTAATTGAAGCCGCCGCTCACGAAGAAGGAATAATTGACACCTTAATTCTCGCTGATCCAGGAGCCACTTTTCAGCAATTTTTACCAAGAATGATTTTTCATTTTGGCGCTCTTAGTCGGACAATAATTCAAGAAGGTTGGCAGCGCTGGACAGAAACCAGAGCTGATAGTCAAGAAAGAAAAGAAAGGTTTCAAGAGGCATTGACCGAGGCAGGTCTTGTTCGCGACCGCGTTTGGCCAACAGAAAAAAAAGGGGTTGATAGGTTATAAGTCTGAAGAATGGAATCAAGGCGAAGCTTTGGCAAGAATTTTAGGCGGATTGTTAA
>CAZTEW010000011.1:0-4501 GCA_964612215.1 uncultured Gammaproteobacteria bacterium | reverse complement strand
TCTGAAGAATGGAATCAAGGCGAAGCTTTGGCAAGAATTTTAGGCGGATTGTTAAAAGAGAAATATGCAAGACATCAAAAGGAGTATGAAAAGATGGCAGGCGAACGGCGGCAAACGACAGAACAGTCATTAAGAGCACGTTTTCCTCATGCCCGAGAAGTAAAACTGCGAGTAATTGAGCATAAAGATCACGATTGGATGGCGGTTGACGCTGATCTTTTCTCGCTCTTAGCAGCCAAAGAAATTTCTACTTAAAGTGGAATTTCCAAGATTCTTTGGCCACTTCCGAAGTGAACTTCTACTGACACCTCGGTAAGCTTCCCTCTAACCTTTAGCCTGGCTTGACAGACAATTTTTTTTATGTTAACCTAACAATAGAGCGTGTCCCAGGTCTGGGTGCCCGCTCTTTTTTTTACCAAATTTTTCTTAATAGTTGACGCTTAATAATTGTCTTTAAGCTGTTATTGCGACCACTTAAACTGTCTTTGATGGCTCCGCAAATCAAGTCGCTGATTTGCATAAGAAAGACATATTCTGAATTTGCATGAGTGATGAATTTCACCCTCCTAATGGTTTTGGTATTTACTTTTTTCAGCAGGTATTGATCGAAATTGTTAAAACTATCTTTTAATAACCTACGATCTGCTCTATCAATAATCACTTCTCCATCGACAATATCGCTTTCTTTAGCGGCAAAATAAACAGTTTTAACCAAATTATACTCATCAAAAATATTGTGTAGTTTTTTATTGCCTTTAACGGCAAATGTGCCTTTATAAGTTTCTTTATTAACGCATCGATAAAATGTTTTAATTTTTAGCTGATTAATAATTTTGAGGAGATCGCGATACATGAGCAAAGGAATCGTGGTGCTTTTGATTTCCTTTTTAAAGTTGTACCTGTGTTTAATAGTGATTATTTTCTGTTCTAATGAGAATACTTGCAGGGATGTAACCGGCAATGCGGTGACGATGTAAAATTTGCTTGCTCCCGTAGGTATTTTCTGCCCATTGACAATTTTATATGGTTTTCCTGGGTCTCCAGATTCATCAACAAAGATATATTTCATTGCCTACTCTCGATTTTATCATAGATTAATGAGCAGGTCGGAGCCGGCAGCGGTAGAGAAAGAAGGCGAGGCCGAGAAGCATTATCAGCGCGGCCGGCGGCCGTAACTGTCGCTTAACCGACCCATAATCGGCACCGAAATCAATTGGAAAAATATCTACTTTGTCAACGCTACTTTGAGGACTTGGTCCATGTGGTCAGCAAAGACGAACTTAATGTCTTTTTTCACTTTGGCCGGCACTTTATCCAAATTTTTGCGGTTGTCTTTGGGCAGAATCACGATTTTGACGTCGGCCCGGTGCGCCGCCAGCACTTTTTCTCGGACGCCGCCGACTTCATAAACCCGGCCCCGGAGAGTAATTTCGCCGGTCATGGCCACCTCACGCCGCACCGGTTTTTTGGTTAAGGCAGAAACAATGGCTGTGGCAATGGCACAACCTGCCGACGGCCCGTCTTTGGGTACCGCCCCTTCCGGTACATGAACGTGGACGTCAATTTTCTCAAAAAAGTCTTTTTTCAGGCCCAGCTCCTGCCAGCGGCTGCGGATGTAGGAAATCGCCGCCTGACAGGATTCTTTCATAATCTGGCCCAAATGCCCGGTGAGGAAAATCTTGCCTTTACCCGGCATCAAGACCACCTCAATGAAAAGAATGTCGCCGCCGGCCTGAGTCCAGGCCAAACCGGTCGCAATCCCCTTTTCATCCTCTTTTTCCAGTAAGGTTTCGGAAAATTCATAAGGCCCTAAAAGCTGCCGCAATTGCTTCAGACTGACCTCGAATTTCTTCTTACCCAGCGCCGAGGCGGGCGCAGAAACAGGCCGGCTGGCAATTTTTCTAGCCACTTTGCGCATCACCTTCGACATCTCCCGCTCCAGATTGCGGACGCCGGCTTCCCGGGTATAGCGCTTAATCATGACCCGCAGAATCGCCGGCGGAATTTCTAACTGATCTTTTTCCAACCCGTTGTGTTCCAGGGTTTTTTTCAAGAGGAATTTCCTAGCGATGTTGAGTTTTTCGTCTTCGGTGTAGCCGGGAAAACGAATCACTTCCAAACGATCCTGCAAAGCCGCCGGAATGGTGTCGAGAATGTTGCCGGTGGCAATAAACATCACTTCGGATAAATCAAAAGGCACTTCCAGATAGTGGTCGGAAAATTCTTTGTTTTGCTCCGGGTCTAAAACTTCCATCAGGGCGGCCGAAGGATCGCCGCGAAAATCAGCGCCGATTTTATCGATCTCATCCAGCATAAAAACCGGATTTTTGGTACCGGCATTCTTGATGCCCTGGATAATCCTGCCCGGCAGGGCGCCAACATAAGTCCGGCGGTGGCCCCGAATCTCGGCCTCATCGCGGATGCCGCCCAGAGATACCCGGACGAACTTCCGGCCTAAAGCCCTGGCAATCGACCGGCCGATGGAAGTTTTACCCGTACCCGGCGCGCCGATAAAACAAAGAATCGTCGGGCCAACTTCGCCAGAACTGCGCTGGCCAGCCTTTTTTCTCTTCTTCTGAGCCTTTAACTGCATCACCGCCAGATACTCTAAAACCCGCTCTTTGATTTCTTCCAGGCCGTAATGGTCGCTGTTCAGGGTGGCGGCCGCCTGCTTCAGGCTGGTGTTGTTGGCGCTTTTCTTAGCCCAAGGCATGTCGGTCAGCCATTCCAGATAAGTCCGGATATAGCTGGCTTGAGGATTGTACATATGCATCTTGGCCAGCTGATTGAGTTCTTTGGCCGCTTTTTTCTGCACCTCTTTGGGCATTTTCGCCTTTTTTATCTCGAGCCGCAATTCACTGATGTCTTTGCCCTCTTTTTTCTCGCCCAGTTCTTTTTCAATCGTTTTCAACCGCTCCCGTAAAATCGTCTCCTTCATGTTTTTGTCAAATTTCTTTTGGGTTCTGGTTTCAATTTTCTTCTCCAGCTCCAAAACTTTGACTTCGTGAGCTAGTTTGTCAGTCAGTTTTTCCAAGCGCTCTTTCACCACCACTATTTCTAAGAACAACTGCTTTTCTTTGGTAGAAATATCCAGAACCGAAGCAATCTGATCCGCCAGCTCAGCCGGACTGACGCCGGACATTAGCCGCATCAACACCATCACATCCACCGGCTTGCCCAGTTCGCTGACCGCCCGCTTGAACTCGGTGGTCAAGTGCTTGCAAAGAGCGTCCACCTGGCTGGAATTTTCGCTGATTTCCGGTATCTGGTTAATTCGACCCAGCCAAAAAGGCTCGATTTTCTCCAAACCGCTAATCCAGGCCCGGGACAACCCCCGTACCAAAACATGAAGATTAGCGTCAATCTTGGCCATTCTTTCAATCTGGCACAGTGTCCCTATTTGATAAATATCTGTTGGCAGGGGTTCGCTGACATCCGGATTTCTCTGGGAAACCACGCAGATTAATTTATTGGCATTAAAGCCGGCATCAACCGCGATTAAGGATTTTGATCGGGAAAAAGTCAAGAAGCTTTCCGTGTGGGGAAAAACCACGCCGCTTCGCAGCGGCACGATCGGAATCAAATTCTCGACTTCTTTTTTGCTGGTTGGACCAAGTAAAACAGGCATGTTCGCTTCGCTCAAATTCAAAATTTAAAATTTAAAATTTAAAAGTCAAAACTCAAAAGTTAAAAGTTAAAAGTTAAAAGTTAAAACTAAATATTCTAAACATCTCTTTAGCACTTTAGCATTTTGACTGCTAATTGTCAAGGGCAGTTTTGAGCTTTGAGTTTTGAGTTTTTTAGGCGTGCTTGTCCGCCACGACCGAGGCCGCATAAGCGCTGGGTTTGATTTTCGGCACCAGGCCATTACCCCGAACCATGCCGACGATTTCCCGAATCATTTCCCGAGTCGGGCCGAATTCGCCAATGTCAATGTGAATTTCCAAATCATATTTAGCGCTGCCATTAAGGCTGGTTTTTAGCTTCGGCACAAAATCCTTGGCCGCTTCCACCGAATAAAGCGTCTCGGTGTAAATCTTGTCCCTGAGGCTGAAAACTTTGTCTTTCTGGTGCTTCTGCCAGAAATAACGGCCGCCTTTGCCGCGGCGGTGAATGACAATGGCGGTCACAAAATCCACTGATTTTTTCTTTTTCAGCCGCCGGCTGTGGGAATCAGTGCCGATCACCAGGCCGTAAGAAGCGCTGGCATCCGACTGGATGAATTCCGCCACTTCCCTGACTACCTCTTCCAGGTCAAGTTCTCCTCTGCTCGGATTCTGAAAAATCTGCTTCATAAGCATATTTTACACCATTCCCGCAAGTAATGCCCACTTCCGAAGTGGACTTCTACCTACACCTCGGTAGTTTGTAGTAGTGCTGGTAAAGTCGGTAAAGGAAAAATAAATTCGGACAACGTTTCTGGCTATGCGATGTCTACCACAGCGTTACTCGATTTTGTAAATCCTCTCTGATTTTATAAGATTTTTCAGCTGTTTTTAAA
>CAZTEW010000010.1:17052-18775 GCA_964612215.1 uncultured Gammaproteobacteria bacterium | reverse complement strand
CATTAAGAATAATCAGGGGTGAAACCAAAAGACCGGCTAAGGGGAAAACATGGCCGATGAGACCGAGAACGACGGCAAAGATCAAGTTACTGGCCGGACCGGCCAGGGAAATTAAGGCGGCGTCCCGACGAGGATTAGCTAAATTATAGCTGTCAATCGGCACGGGTTTGCCCCAGCCAAAACGGGTCAGTAAAAGCATCAGGGTGCCGACTGGATCGAGGTGGGCTAAAGGATTAAGACTCAGTCGGCCATTGTTGCGGCTGGTCGGGTCGCCCAGACGGTCAGCGGTCCAAGCATGGAAAAATTCGTGAATGGTTACGGCGACGATCAAAGAGAACCCCCAGATGAAAAAAGATAAAGGATTGGTAAAAAGATCAAAAAGCATGATATAATAGTTATAAATTTTATAATTATTATAACATTTATGAGCTATCGTTGTCAGCTTTGCGGGAAAAAGAAACAGCACGGTCACAATGTTTCCCACTCCAAGCGTCGGACCAAACGGGTTTGGCTGCCAAACCTGCAGTGGATTACTCTTGACGGTCAACGGCGGCGCCTTTGCACAAAGTGTATTAAGAGATTAAAAAAAGATAAGGCCGGGAAGGTTTACCCTGAGCGAAGTCGAAGGAATCGAAGGGAGGTGAAGAAAAATGGCTTGCAAAGAGATTTGTTCATTGCCCCAGACAAAAAACGCAATAAAAGAGAGAAATAAAAAGGTTAGAGAAGAAGAAAAGAGAGCACCGCGTCGAGACATACGTAAATCACGAGTGAGAAAGTTAGTCGAATAATTTAAGAGCTAAAAGCTAATTCCCGGATGGCCAGCTTGGAACTGGTGCCAGGTGATTGGTTTTTTGCCTTCAAGCTGAACTTTGTCAATGACTAAATTTTCCCGATCCACGATCGGTTTAAGGGGGCGATCCTGTATCGATAAATGAGCTTTTAAGATTTTTAATCTTTTTGCCTTTTGCCTTTTGCCTTTTGACTTTAGCTTGGCGTAAGTCCAAGCGCCTGGCCAGGGGTGCATTGCCCGGATGAAACGCTCAATTTCTTCATCTGATTTTTGCCAGTCAATCCGGCCGTCCAGGCGCGTCAGGCGTTTAGCATAAGTCGCTTGAGAATGATTTTGGGGTTGCGGCTTGATTTGGCCCGCAATGTAAGCTGGCAAAATTTCCACCAGCCTTGCCGCTCCTTTTTGAAAAAGCCGCTCTAGTAAGCTTTCTTGGGTGTCATCTGACCTAATCGGTTCTCTAAACTGAGCAATTATGCTTCCGTGGTCAATCTTTTCATCGAGTTCAAAAATGGTGACGCCGGTGACTTTATCAGCGTTCAGGATGGCGTAGGGAACCGGACTGGCGCCGCGATATTTGGGCAGTAAGGAAGGGTGCAGGCAAAGCGTGTTGTGCTTTGGTCTTGTAAAAACTTCTGGCGGGATGATTTGGCCAAAATCAGCCACCAGGAAAAGGTCGGTTCTGGAGATTTTAGCGACTGGCGGCAGTTTAGGATAAATATTCAAGAGTTTAACAGTTTCCGCTCGCTTTAGCGCTTTTATCACTGGCTGGGTATGCTTGCCGGAAGTGAAAAAATTAACCGTGATCATAAGCTGGTTTCAACAAATTGACCATCTTGAACTTTATAAAGCTTATTGCCTTGTTCCAGAGCTCGATCAATAAAAAGAATGCCGTTGAGATGGTCCATTTCATGCTGAATGACTGTCGCCAGAAAA
>CAZTEW010000010.1:13437-16952 GCA_964612215.1 uncultured Gammaproteobacteria bacterium | reverse complement strand
TTTGGTATCTGAGCTTGATTTCTTGGTGGCGTTGGACGAGGCCATGATAGCCTGGCACTGAAAGACAGCCTTCGAGATTATTAACTGGTTTGTCTGGGATGCCGTCAGTCATTTTTTTTGACTGCCAGATGATGCCTGGATTGATAAAAACTTGGGGTTCGTCTTTGATTGAAGGCCGGGCCAGAAAAATCCGGAGCGGCTGGCCGATTTGAACCGCCGAAAGTCCGACGCCGGCTGGATTCTTGGTTTCTACCAAGACCTGAGTAAGTTCTTTAATCAGTTTGCTGATCTGATTAGCGCTAGCCAGGCTTACCGGCTGAGACTTTTGGCGCAGCAGCGGATGAGGTACAGTAATGATTTGGCTCATGAGTTTATTATAGCAGCCTTGAGCTTAGAGAACAATTACGGCAAGAAAACCTTTTTTTATTCTGGTGCTGGTAACAGGTATTGTAATTTGGTACAATACAGGTATGAGAAAAGCTCCTTTACTGCCCAAGTTTCTTCATCGTTATTTTTGGGATGTAGATATTAAAAGACTTGATTTTTGTAAAAAGTCTCAGTTTGTGATTCAAAGAATTTTAGAAATTGGTGACTTGAAAGCCGTTCGTTGGATAGTAAGAAATTTCTCTAAAAATGAGATTGCCAGAACGGTTATTGAAAGAAGGGGTTTTTCCTCAAAAACGGCCAATTTTTGGTCCTCGTTTTTGAAAATCCCTTATGAAAAAGTAATATGTTTACAAAAACCTTATCAGCAACAGCACGCTGTTCACTGGCCGTATTAGGCAAGAGTGGTTTAATAGAAGAGACTTACCTGGCTGGTGGTTCGGCTTTAGCTCTACATCTAGGCCATCGCCAATCAATTGATTTTGATTTTTTTACCTCGAAGCATTTTGATAACAAGAATTTAGCCAGAATTATACTTAAATGTTCAAATTGCCAGGCCAGAAGATATTGGGGCGATGAAGTTAGCCGCCATTGTTGATCGGGGGATTAAAAAAGTCTCTTGGGAAGAGATTAAGCATTTTTTTCAAAAAGAAACCGTTCGTTTGGGGCAAAAATATTTAAAGGCACCGGTAGTTTGAGATAAAAAGCACCAGAAAATTCCAGAGGAAAAAGATTAAGCTAATAACCAAAATAGTAAGCCCTCTCGCTTTACTCATTTTACCTCATAATTCTTAAATCTTCGCCACATTTTGAGCAGCGGCCTTGGGAATTGACCTGGAGAATTTTTGGCTGCCAGCCGGTGCGCTTAATGGCTAGGGAGCCGCATTTTGGACAAATAGTATCGCCTTGGGCGTAAAGGCTGGCCAGCGGTCCGGCTGACGGTGCCCAGAGATAAACAAACGCCAAACCGGCCTTTTTGGCAATTTGATAAGCCAGATCTAGGCTGGTTTTGGCAGTAGGGGAGAGCTTTTGAAATTCCGGATCAGGCGCTAACTGAGGATCAAACTGGGAAAAGTGAAGCGGCGTTTTCGGGCCGAGATTTTCAGCAATCCATTGGCACAGCTGGCGCAGTTCTTTCGGCTGATCATTAATGCCCGGGATCAAAAGAGTGGTGATTTCTAAGAAAATCTGATGTTTTTTCTGAGCATATCTGGCCATCTCCAGCACTTTTCCCCGGAAAGCGCCTTGTTTGGCGTAAGTGACATGGCTGAAGCCCTTGAAATCAATATTGGCCGCGTCCAAATACTGGCCAATTAAGTCGAGAGCTTGTTTAGTCCAGGAGCCGTTGGTGACGTAAAGGGTAAAAAAATGCTTCTTTTTGGCTAATCTAGCCACGGCCAAAACGTACTCAGGCCAAATAGTCGGTTCATTATAGGTGAAGGCAATTCCTTGATAACCGCCCTGTTCGATCTGATCAATCACCGCCTCTGGTGGTACGACCGGATATTTTTCTTGCTCTTGAACTGACTTGAGGATGGTGCCGGCCGGCTCGCCCCAGGAAGAAGACCAGTTGAGACACTGCTTGCAGCGGAAGTTGCAGCCGTAGCTGCCGATGGACGGCACCAGCGCGCCGGGTCGGAAATGATAAAATGGTTTTTTTTCGATCGGATCAACTTGGATATGGGGAACCAAACCGTAGTTCAGGCTGTAAAGCCGGCCGTTTTTATTGAAGCGCGCCCGACAAAAACCAGTTTTGCCAGAGGCGATCAAACAGCAGCGCTGACAGGCCTGGCAGCGGACTTTTTGGTTAGCCAGCGCCTGCCAAAGGACAGCCTTCTTCATGAAAGTCAGTATAGCACACGCTTGACAGCTAGTTTAATCTTCTTTTTGCCAAGCCTCGAGGCGCTGCCGGGCGAGGTCATAATTGGGTTTTAATTCAAGAGTTTCTTCCATGGTTTGAATGGCCTTTTCTTTTTCACCGAGATAATAGTAAAGAACCGCCAGGTTGTAGGTGATTTTGGCGTCAGTCGGGGCGATTGTCCGAGTAGCCAGCAAGGTTTCCAGGGCGTTTTGATAATAGCGCTCATCAATATGAGCGAGACAATAGAACATTTTCACCCGGCTTTTCCAGTAATTAAGATGATAAGGGCTGATTTGGAGAGCCTGATCTGATTGGCTGATGGCAAAACCAACCAGTTCAGGATTAATTGAGGCCATTTGGCTGCTGGCGACTGAGAGTTCGTTCCGGAACAAGGGTTCGCCTGGGTTGAGACGAACGGCTTTTTCGAAAAATTCCATCGCTGCCAACGGTTGTTCCTTGGTAAGATGCTTTTTCCCTTTGCTGAAAAGAAAATCAGCGTACCAGTATCGCAAAGTAAAAAGTAAAAAGTAAAAAGTAAAAAGTAAAATAATAATGATGGCGCCGTATTGCCGAGATCCCAACTTGACAAAATTCAGCGATCGTTTTTCTTTTTCATGAGGACTGTAGAGCACAAAGCTCATGGCTGGAAAAAGAAAGAAAAAGAGATTAGTGATCACGACCGAGAAGCCGAAAAACTGGCTGACTAATATGCCGGCATAGCCGGATAATAATGCCAAATTTAAAATGACAAATTCCAAATTGAAATTACAAATTAAAAATTTTGAATTTTGAATTTCAGTTTTGCATTGCCCGCTTTGCGGGATTTCTGTGAAATGTGCATTTTTAATTTTTAATTTTTTAATGTTCCAGTACACAAAAGCCACAATTATGGCTAGGTAACTGCCTAGTCCGAGAATGCCAGTATTAGCCAGGTAATTCAAGTATTCATTGTGCGCCTTGTTATAGAGCAAATCCCACTCGCTGGTATCGTTGTGCGCTCGGGGCCGGTGCCAATAATATGAATAGGCAAAGGTTTCCGGACCAGTGCCGAACCAGGGATAATGCTGCCAGACTTGAAGCGCTCCTTGCCAAACAATTTTCCGGATATCACTGGAAGGAGTAATCAGGATTGATTCCTCGTTTTCTGTCGCCAGAGTCGAGATCGTTGGCCGGGCTAGCAAAGTCAAAAGTAAAATCGCAAAAGTAAAAAGTAAAAACGGCTTGAGAGTTGCTTTTCTCTGTTTGAGAAAAGCCAGCCCCCAGAAAACTA
>CAZTEW010000010.1:0-13337 GCA_964612215.1 uncultured Gammaproteobacteria bacterium | reverse complement strand
GCCAGCCAATTTGGTTGGCCCAGGGTCGAGAAAACCCGATTCTGGACGTCCTGGACCCAATAATCCGCATCAATACCAAAGTGTTCGAGAATGCCGTAAACCGCAACTAAAGTTGCGGCGAATAATGAATAACGAATCACGAATAATGAGGATTTTTTGGTCATATTAGAGACAAAAGCGTGATAGAGAAGCAGATAGCTAATAATAGAGAGCAAGCCGCCATTAAAACGAGAATAATAGCCGAAAAAAGAAGTGTGGCGGTCAATGCTGAGGACGGTTGAAGCTAACTGGGAAAGAAAAAAAAGCCAGAGCGGCCAGTCAAGAGGCGTGCGCTGGAAAAGCAGTCTGCGACTGACAATCATTTTGATTAACCAGGCGCTGACAATCATCGCTGTCAAAACATAGGTGAGCAGCATTTTATTAAACTCAAAAAGCTCATAGTTAAAAGGCGTGAAGATTAAAGGCACTAGGGTGAAGAGCAGGCAAAAAGACACCGCGATGATTTTATCCAGCCAGCGAAGCATATTGACATTCTAACACAGAGAGACAGTTTTTAGAGAGTGGCTTCGAGGTGTTTCAGGCGCTGTTCGTGGTCAGTGACTTGGTGGCCAATAATAAGCCGTTCTTCTCGGTTATTGACTATTTCTTTTAGAAAGGCATCAATGTGATTAAGAATTGTGTTGGTGAATTTTTTAATCATATTTTCAGTTTTTTGTTCATGTTTAATAAACATCATTGTCATTTCACCTTTAGAAGCTAAAATTTCATTTTTTAGCTTTTTGGTTTCGGATTTCAGATCATCCTTAGTGGCTAAATTTTTCAAATCAGCTTTCGTAAGACCCATATTTTTATCATAGAAAAGACAATCTGGTTTGTCAATAGCAGTAGTTTGAGTATCGCATATTGACAGAGCAGAGAGATTGTGGTAATGTAAAAAAGGCGGGAAAAGAATGACAGAATTTCGAGTTCTAACTGAAAAAGATATAACAAACCTGACAAGCGATAGTCCAAAGTTTATAGGGGACAGGCTAGCAGCTGGACGATTTTTCAAAGGCATGGGAATAAGGGCCGGGGAGCTTGGTTGTTTGCGCCATCAGGTACCCCTAAAAACCACACCCACCGGCGAGAAAGCAGAGCGTTTATTTTGTCCGGAATGCTGGAATCCAGACGGAACTCCCAGATAAATTAGTGCTTAGTTTTTTTCTTTAATTTTCACCCACAGTCCCAAAAATTGACAAACGTTTTCGCCTGTGGTATAAAATATCAGTATGCGAATTAAGAAAAGATATTTAACTCAAAACATTATTAGTGATCTGGCTGAAAAAATGGTTTTTATTGCCGGACCGCGCCAGGCGGGTAAAACAACCCTTGCACAGCACGTTGGCAAGCAGGCTTTTACTCCTTTTGCTTATTTCAATTGGGATTATCAACCAGA
Organism: uncultured Gammaproteobacteria bacterium; assembly: GCA_964612215.1. Lineage (GTDB taxonomy): Bacteria > Patescibacteriota > Microgenomatia > CAZTEW01 > CAZTEW01 > CAZTEW01. The sequence continues at coordinate 11,902 of CAZTEW010000010.1, read as the reverse complement.
TAGAAAAGAGATTATCAATTCTCGATTTCCAGCAGAATCAAAACTGATTATTTATGACGAACTGCATAAATATAAGAATTGGAAAAATCATGTTAAAGGCCTTTTTGATAAATACAAGGGGAAAGTTAGTTTTTTAGTGACCGGCAGCGCTAAATTGGATGTTTACCGCCGGGGTGGTGATTCTTTGATGGGTCGATATCATTTTTATCTGCTTCACCCGTTTAGCTTAGCAGAGATTATAGAAATAAAGAATAAACTAACGCCATTCACAGAACTTAAATTTAATAGCGATGATCAATCTAAAAAAGTTTTAAAAAGACTGCTTGATTTTGGTCCTTTCCCAGAACCATATATTAAACAAAACAAGCGTTATTGGCGGCGCTGGCAAAGCAACAGAATTGATCGGTTAGTTAGGGAAGAGATTCGAGATATGAGCGCGATTCCTGATATTTCTAACCTGCAGATTTTAGTTGAGATTTTGCCGGAAAAAGCGGCTTCGTTATTGTCAGCCAACAGTCTCAAGGAAGATTTACAGGTGGCTCATAAGACAATTGTCAATTATTTAAACATTCTAGAGAGTTTTTATTATCATTTCAGAATTTATCCTTTTAGCCAAAAAACAATCAGATCTCTTAGGAAAATCAGCAAAATTTATCTCTGGGATTGGTCAGCGCTTAAAAATCAGGCAGCCAAGTTTGAAAATCTTGTTGCCGCTCATCTTCTTAAACTTACTTCCTACCTTAAAAATGTTGAAGGTTATCAAGCAGAGCTTTTTTATTTAAGAGACACTGATGGCAGAGAAGTTGATTTTCTGGTGGCAGTTGATAAAAAGCCGTGGCTTGCCGTTGAAGTTAAATTAAGCAAAACAAAATTGTCCAAGCCTCTTCTTTTTTTCGGTGCGAAACTAAAAATCCCTTACTTATACCAGGTTGTTTTTAAAGAGAATATTGATTTTATCCAAGAGGGGATCAGAGTTATCAGCGCCGATAAATTCCTGACAGGATTAGTTTAACAAATTTTCTTCTTCAGGGGCTTTAGAGAGTGGCTTCGAGGCGACTGATGCGTTTTCTATAGTTTTTGAGTCCTTCTTCGATGTGGTTGATGACTTTGTTGGCATATTTTTCAAACATTTTTTCCATTTTTTCTTGATGTTTATCAAGCATTCTTTGAAATTCTTTCTCTAGTTTCATATTTTAAGCATAAAAAAGAACAAGCTTATTTGTCAATAGGCAGTAAAAAATTTTTGTGCTACAATGAATCTTGATGTGGGACTTTCTTTTCAAGCTGTTTTCTCATGACCTGGCGATTGATTTGGGCACTGCCAACACCATGGTTTTTGTTCAGGGAAAGGGGATTGTGATTCGTCAGCCTTCAGTCGTCGCCCGCCACCGGAAAAGCCGGCAGATTTTGGCCATTGGCGACGAAGCCAAGAGGATGGTCGGTAAAACCCCGAAAGATATTGAAGCGATCAGGCCTCTGGAGCATGGCGTGATTGCCGATTTTGATTTAGCCGAGGCCATGCTCAGCCATTATATTAAAAAAGTTCATTCCGCCGGCTGGTCCGCCGGTTGGCGGATTATTCCTAAAATTCCCAGGCCTAGAGTGGTGATTGGCATTCCTTCCGGAGTGACTGAAGTTGAGCGCCGGGCGGTTCAGGAGGCGGCTTTGAAAGCAGGCAGCCGGCACGCCTTTCTGATTGAAGAACCGATTGTTGCGGCTCTCGGCGCCGGCATTGATATTGAAGCTCCCAAGGGTTCATTGATTGTTGATATTGGCGGCGGCACGACGGAAATCGCCCTGATTTCTTTAGGCGGGATTGTTTTAAACCGTTGTTTGCGGGTGGCCGGTGACGAGATGGATAAGGCGATTGTTGTTTTCAGCCGCCTGAAGCACGGTTTGTTAATCGGCCTGCCCAGCGCCGAGGAAATTAAAATTCAGGCTGGCAGCGCCTACAGGCTGAAAAAAGAAATTCAGGCAGTGATCCGCGGCCGGGATCTGGAGAGCGGCCTGCCGCGTTCTTTAAAAGTGACCAGCTTGGAAATCCGGGAGGCTTTGAGCAGTGTGGTGCGTCAGATTATTACCGGCATCGAAGAGGTGATCGAAGAAACGCCGCCAGAACTGGTGGCGGATATTTTGAAGAGCGGCATCATTCTGGCTGGCGGCGGTTCTCAGCTGAGAGGTTTGGCCAGATTAATTGCCGAAGAAACAAAAATGCCGGTTTGGCAGGCCGAGGACCCGATGACCTGCGTGGTACGCGGCTGCGGCCAGCTTTTAGAAAACGATCCTTTGTTAAAAAAGGTGAGGGTCGTGAGAGGGTTAAGATAGAGAAAATTTGGAATTATTTGAATGTCTAAAGCAACATTGGCGAGATTTGTATCGGTTGTCTCTGATCCTTTCATCGAAGGCACCTTGCTTTTTATGATTCTTTTTCTCTTGAAAAGCGAAGCGCCGGTCTGGCTGCTGCCCTTGCTGCTTTTTTTCAGCGCTTTTTTGCCGGTTATTTTTCTGACTTATGGCATGCGGGTGGGCATCATCAGCGACTGGGAAACAACTGATCGGAGTCAGCGCCACGGTCTCAACATTGTTTGTCTTTTGGGAATTGCTTTAGACCTGGTGCTGATTTTTCTCTTTGGCAACGGCTTTTTACTCCGCCTTTTTTTGATTTTTTTGGTTTTGATGGCTTTTTACACCCTGATTACTTTTTTCTGGAAAATTTCCGGCCATCTCACCGCCAACACTGCTTTTTTCTGGGTGATTAATCTTTTTTTCGGCTTGAGATTTTGGTGGCTGGTTTTTCTTTTGCCCTTGGTGGGTTGGGCCCGGGTTATCCGCCAAAAGCACGATTTGGGCCAGGTTTTGGGCGGTTTCTTGCTTTCAACAATGATTATCCTATGCGGACATTTTTTGCTTTTTTAATCAGTTCACTGCTTCTGATTCTGGCTGACTTTTTAGGCTGGTCTCGGCCAGTCAAGGCTTGGGTGGCAAACCGAACGAATCCGATTCAACAGGTTGTCTATCAAAAAATTACAAATTACAAATTAAAAATTAAAAATTTCCGCCAATCACCGCAGAAAATTACTGGATTGAAGCAGAGACTGGGAGAACTGGAGAGAGAGAACGCCGAATTAAAAATTGAAAATTGGAAACTGAGTATTGAGAATGCCAACAGCCGCCGGCTGTTGGCAGCGCCTCTAGCGCTAGAGTGGAGTTTTTTGCCAGCCAAAGTTTTAGGCAGTAATCGCTATTTATTAATTGACAAAGGCCGGCGCGACGGTGTTGAGCCAGAAATGATTGCTGTTTTTGAAAAAAGCTTAGTTGGCCGGGTCGTGGCAGTCGGGGAGAGGACGGCGAAAATCAGCCTGCCGACTGACCGGGAATCAGAAATAATGTCAAATGTCAAATGTCAAATGTCAAATGTTTGTCCTGTCGAAGGCCGTCTCGTCGGCACTGGCAAGGAAATGCTTTTAACCCAAGTGCCGCAGGCGGATAAATTCGCGGTTGACGATTTAGTCGTCACCAGCGGCCGCGAAGAAATTTTTCCGCCTAATCTACTTATCGGCACAGTCGCCAGCATCTCTCAAGATGAACGCCAGCCGACTCAACAAGCGGAAATCAAACCCCTGCTTGACTATTCCCAACTAGAGACTGTTTTCTTGCTGTTGTGATAAAATGAAAGCGTGAAGAGACTGCTGGGTTTTTTGTTGGTTTTGGGGCTGGCTTTACTGCAAAGTACGGTTTTGAAATTAAATTTTTTACTCATTTTTGTCATTTTTCAGGCGAGTTATGCCCGGGCCTTCTGGGCAGGTTTGTTTTTTGACTTATTGACCAGCCAGCGCCTGGGTTTATCTAGTTTGCTTTTTTTAATCATCGTTCACCTTTTGAAGCTTTATTCCCGGAAGTACGAACCCCGGCCCGGCTTTTTGCTTCCCTTTGTTTTTCTGGCCAGCTGGGTTTTTGCTCAAGCAGAGAAACTGAATTGGTCGTTGAGCCAGGGTTTGTTTTTAATGCTGATTGCCTGGCCCCTCAGCGCTCGCTTTAGTCAGGAAAAACAGCTAAAATTGGCTTTGTGAAACCGCGCTTATTGATTTTTTATCTGCTGTTAACTATTAGCTATTTGCTGCTGGCAGCGCGCCTCATTGATCTTCAGGTGATTCACGGCCAGCGGAATTTGGAGCTTTCAGAAGGCAATCGGGTGAAAATTGAGCGGGTCAAAGCGCCGCGGGGGATTATTTATGACCGGCAGGGCGAGGCATTGGTGTACAATGTTTCGGTGGCCACCTCCCTACCCGTAGATGCTACGCATCAAGCATTGCAGGCGGGCGAGGAGTCCACTTCTAGTCTGACCCGGGAATATCTTTACGGAGAAGTCCTGGCTCATTTAATCGGCTATGTTAATCTTGATTATCAAGGCGTTGCCGGTTTGGAAAAAGAAGACGATGAATTATTAGCTGGCCAGGACGGCGGCGAGATTATTGAAACAGCCGCTGATGGCAGCAGATTGCGCCAGCTAGGTGATTATCAACCTGTGCCGGGCGAAAATCTTTACTTAACCATTGATTTAAAGCTCCAAAAAGCGGCTTATGAGGCTTTGGGGGATAAGAAAGGCGCGGTAGTGGTCAGTCAGCCGCAGACCGGCGAGATTTTGGTTTTAGTCAGTAAGCCGAGTTTTGATCCGAATAATATTAAAGAAATTCTCCATGATCCCAACCAGCCGCTTTTCAATCGCGCTACCCACGGCGTTTATCCGCCCGGCTCAATTTTCAAAATCGTTACCGCTGCCGCCGGTTTGGAAAGCGGCCAGATTACTCCAGAGACTCTTATTGAAGATACCGGCGAGATCCGGATTAATCAGTACCGCTATGGCAATTGGTATTTTGATCGGACCGGCAAGACCGAAGGTTTTCTTGATCTCGTTCAGGCGCTGAAGAGGAGTAATGATATTTTTTTTTACCGGCTGGCGGAAAAGGTCGGCAGCCGGACAATTATTGACTGGGCCAAGGCTTTCGGCCTGGGGCAGGGGATTGGTTACTTGCCGGACCCGGCAAACGAGCCTTGGTTTTTAGGCAATACTTATCATCTGGCGATTGGTCAGGGCAAGCTCGGCGTGACGCCGCTGCAGGTTAATTTGATGACGAATGTCATTGCCAACGGCGGCAAGCTTTGTCAACCTAAATTTTTGACAGGCGAGAATACCTGCCAGGAAATTGGTTTAAGCGAAAAAACCATCGAGGTAATTCAAGAGGGGATGAAAGAAGCTTGCCGCGAAGGCGGCACTTCTTTGCGGTTTCTGGACTTTGACTTTGAAGTGGCTTGTAAAACCGGCACGGCCGAATTCGGATCGCCGACAGACGAAACCCACGCCTGGTTCACGATGTTTGTTTTACCCGACGAAGCTTTAGCGAAGTCGGGCGCCGACTCAATCTCGATTACGGTCCTCGTCGAAGCCGGCGGCGAAGGCAGCCAGGTGGCCGCTCCGATTGCTAAAGAAATCTTAAGTGCCTACTTGACCCGATCAAATCTCCGCAGAGATTTGCACGGGTTGACAAGTTTATCGAATTAGGACAAAAACGCCCCCATCAACCTAATATGACAAAATACATCGGTCGGCACAATTTGTCATGATTTGTTATAAGCCAAAATATTCTCGGTAGGCTCTTTCGTTTTCGATTCTGTCGGCCCGGATAATTTTGATATCCTCGCCTAAATCATAAAAGCTTCTTAGAAATTCAATTTGGTTCCCGCAAGGATAGGGGATGAGGTAAACGCTTTTTTGAATTTCAATAAATTCAAGATCTTTTAAGATTTCTCGAACGATAATTCGCAAATATCTTTTATTTTCAGGAATGTCATAGAGAACAATTCGCCATTTCCCGTCCCAGTTTTTTACCGGTTCAACTTTGAGAGTCTCAAGGCTGTATTTTAAGATTTTTTCTTTACCAGCTTGGCTGATTTTGACGATTTGTTCATTGTTTTTCTCTTCAATTTCGATTAATTTTTGCTTTTCCAGCCGCTTGATGTTGCGCTTCAGATAAGAAAGATTGTATTTTTTCCAAAGATTAGGATCATAATTTTTTCTAAATAATTTAAGCAGCCGAGGCGCATTAGGAGCAACAAAACTGAAGGCGATAATTGACCCTTGGGCTAGCAGACTAAGGATTTCTTTAATCGAGGCATAAGTTTGCTCTCTTTTTTCCTGCTGAATTTGCTTTTCCAAGAGAGCCGCTAGTTTTTTGATTTCTTGATCAGTTAGGGGTAGTTTTTGTTTTTTGGTCATTTATGACAAAATACATCGGTCGGCAAATTTTGTCAAGAGGAGAAAACTGATTCCCAGTTTTTTAAGGGGAATCCTAGAAAAATTAAAAATTAGCAGTGTCTTTAATTTTTTGAAATTTATTGCCTTGGAAGGCGGACAGGATTTCCCCTATTGAAGGCGCTACGTGCTTTTGCTAGAGCTTTTTCTTGCTTTTCCGGATCAACTTCTCTTTGGAGGCAGAAAGTGGCACCTTGCCATCCGCTTTTGGTAGGAGCTGGCCTGAATTTTCTTTCTATTTTTTCTTTTATTGAAGGCATTTTTTCCTTCTTAAGGTAAAGATGAAATAATTCTAGCATGGTTTTTGCTTCTTGTCAAGAGCGAGAGAAATTGGTAAAATAAAACTACGATGGTTTGGCATTGGAGCGTGAATGTCAAGAAATTCAAAAAAGAAAACCCAGAAGGCTATCGGCTCTGGCGGCTAACCCAGTTGATTAACTATGGTTTGGATGGCGAGAAGCTGGATCGCGAGGAAGTGAAAAAAGCTTGGCCAAAGATTAAAGAACATCTTGATCCTTACAAAGCAAGATTAATGGAGTTTTTATTATGGGAAAAACAATACTCACTCCCCACCAATTTAACTTTTTACAACTTATCCAGCAAGAGCCGTTAATCACCAATAGGTTTTATCTTACTGGCGGCACGGCTCTAGCCGAGTTTTATCTCAAGCACCGCCTATCGGAAGATATTGATCTTTTCTGCGAAAAAGAGGAAGTAGAGCCTGACGCAATAGATTCTTTTTTGCAAAAAATTAGCCCGAGATTAAAGATTGTCAAAATTAAACGCTCCCAATTCTTGGGCTTGATAAGCTATAAATTGATTTATCAAGATAAAAACGAGCTAAAAGTTGACTTTAGTTATTATCCCTTTCCTAGAATTGACAAGGGGGTTGAATTTGGCGATCTAGAAATAGATAGCGTTTATGATATTGCGGTGAATAAAATTCACACTCTTTTTATGAAGCCTAGGTTGCGGGATTATGTTGATATTTACTTTGCGATGACTCGAAAAAATTATTCTCTGAAACGCCTTATTCTTGACGCGAAAGCAAAGTTTGATTGGGATATAGACAGGCCGACTCTTGGCTCACAATTTCTCCGCGCCAAAGATTTTCTTAAACTAGAATTGCCTCAAATGATCGTGTCTTTTAACAAAAAAGAGATGGAGAAGTTTTTTCTGGAGTTAGCCAAGAGCCTGGAAAAAGAAATTTTTAAATAGCCGCCTCCGTTGCCAGGGAAATTCTGGCCGAAATGTTTGTTTTATTCGTTCTTTTACTGAAGACATTTTTTCTCCTAATTGTTCTCTAGATATTTCATCTTTGCTTTTTAATTGTCAAAAGGCGCAGGGTTGACAAACAGTGAACGTGGATATATCATTATTTATAACTTAACAAGGTTGTAAAGTAACTAATATGGATAAAGCAACCGCAGAATCACTAGCTAAAAAAATTCAGACAAGCAAAGATTGCGTTGTCCGGGAAGAATACGAGATGTTGATTTTGAAAGAGATTTTTGAAAGCGAGTTTGGATCAAGCCTGATGTTTAAGGGGGGTACTGCTTTGAGGCTTGCGTATAACTCGGCGCGCTTTTCTGAAGATTTGGACTTTAACCTGATTAACGAGATAGACAAAGAAAAATTCATGGAATTCATAAAGGTGGTAGGAAAGAAGCACCCGGAGATTGTGGATGTTGAAGCCAACGAAAAACACTATACGGTTTTTGCGCTGATAAAAATAAAAGTCGAATATTTCGACAGGGCGTTTTCCATTAAGATTGAAATTTCCAAAAGAGCAGGGGGGTGGGTAAAAGATAAAGATTACAGCGATAAAATCATCAAAAGCGAGGTTGCGCCACTGACTGTTCTTGCTCGGGTAGCAAGTCTTGAAGTGATTCTAAGAGAAAAAGAAGACGCATTAAAAAATAGGAAGGTTGCCCGCGACATGTTTGACTATTGGTTTATCAATCAATTGCTCAAAAAAGAAGTAAAAGTAGATTTTTCCGGTTACGATAAAACACAGGTTTTAAGAGAGTTACATAAATTGTTGGTTAAGCCATATTGGAGGCTAATTAACTCATGGTTAGAATAAGACCTACTGATCCGGAACTAATTAAGAAACTCATGGACTTGAAAAAGCCCTATTTTACCGTGGCTGATCTTGAGAGGGTGCTTGGGCTGAAAAAAAAGACACTATATGTGACGCTCAACAGGCTTACGAAGTCGGGGATTTTGACAAGGCTAAAAAAGAATGTTTATATGGTTTTTACAGGCGGGGTAGACGCGGAAAAGATAGCAAACGAAATCTATTATCCTTCTTATCTCTCGTTTGAGAAGGCTTTATCAGATTACGGCATTTTGTCGCAGATACCTTTTACGCTGACGTTTGCCACATTAAGACCCTCTAAAAAACTGACAATTGCGGATACGGAGGTTGAATATAGCCATATTAAAAAAAGCCTTTTTTTTGGCTATGAAATTAAAAACGAAAAAAATATTGCGCTTCCTGAAAAGGCACTTCTTGACGAACTGTACTTAATGAGCAGGGGACTGCGCAAAATAAACATCGAGGAGCTGGATTTGAGGGAAATAAACAAAGAAAGACTAAAGGAATTTGCTGGTAAATTTCCTTCTTATATCACGCCGCTAGTAAATAAACTCAAAAAATACATCGGGACAACGCCGATAACAAACGAATCTAAAGAGAGAATAGTTTGGAAATAACTAGCTGATGGTACTTATCAATTTTGCTTTTTGGTTGTCAAGAGGTAAAATGGATTTGTGATGGAAAAAGATTATTGGCTGGCGTTCAGTGTTTTTCAAGGCATTGGGCCGCGGCGGTTTAAGCTTCTTTATGACTACTTTGGTTCTGCCGAGAAAATCTGGCAGGCTTCGCGCGCCAAACTTTCAGCCACTGGCCTGCAGGTAAAAATTGTCCAGGATCTGGTCGAGTTTCGGCAGAAGTTTAATCCAGCCGGCTACAGAGATTGGTTAAAGAAAAAAGACATCAAATTTGTCACCACCGCTGACGCCAGTTACCCTAAAAACTTAAAACAAATTGATGACGCCCCTTTTCTGCTTTTTTACCGCGGCGAAATTAGAAAAGAAGATGAGCAGGCGATTGGCGTCGTGGGAACGCGTCAGCCGACGCTTTACGGCAAAGAAGTGACTGAGAATTTAACCGCTGATTTAACCAGCTGCGGGTTGACGATTGTTTCGGGCATGGCCCGAGGCGTGGATTCGATTGCTCACCGGACAGCGCTGGCTATGGGAGGCCGGACGATCGCGGTTTTTGCCTGCGGCGTTGATGTCATCTATCCGCCGGAAAACAAAAGATTAAGCGGGGAAATTATGAAACATGGGGCGGTGGTTTCCGAGTTTCCGCCCGGTTTGAAACCCAGTTTAGGCAGTTTCCCTTATCGCAACCGAATTATCAGCGGCTTGTCTTTGGGAGTTTTGGTGACCGAAGGCGCCGAGCGCTCCGGTTCTTTGATTACGGCCCGGAAGGCGGCCGAGCAGGGGAGAGAGGTTTTTGCGGTGCCCGGGCCGATTACCAGCCGGATGAGTGCTGCCACCAGCCGACTTTTAAAAGACGGCGCCAAATTGGTGAAAAATGTTGGCGATATTCTGGAAGAGTTGAAAATTAACCGGCCGCAAGTCACGCGAAATACCTCCGAGGTGGAGGTGGGACGGAGCCAAGAAGAACAGCTTTTAGTTCAACTTCTTCAGGACGGCGCCTTGCACATTGATGAGCTTGTCAGGCAGAGTCAATTACCTACTGGGAAAGCCGCCAGTCTGCTGATGATGCTGGAAATTAAGGGTCAAGTCCGCTCTCTCGGTCAGATGACCTACGCTTTAAAGCGAAATTAGAGAGGAATCAGGCTGGCGTTGGCAGTCAAAGAAACCAAGCTGGCCTGGCCAGAACAAGTCAAGGTTGGATCTTGAGGATGGAAAACTACCAGGTTGGCCTGTAAAAGAATTTTGCCGATCACTGAAGGGTTGGCTGATCCGGGCAGACAGCCGTAAAAACCTTCAAAAGAATAACTGAAACTGGTTTTGTCGCAATCCACTACACGGCAGATTTGGCTGCAAGCCGGCAGATTTTTCTGGCACAGATCAGTTAAAGATTTAACTTCGCGGCTGGTTTTCAAGTTGGCGAGACGCAGCTGGCGTTCCTGCGGTATCGAGATCGTGAATTCTAAAGGCACTGGCGGGGTTAAGCTTTGGAAATCAATTTCACCGCTGCGATTCGGACAGGAATAAGAGCCTTTCAATGTTCCCACCGGGACGATTTTTAAAGTATATTGGCCCGGTGTGATTAAGCATTCTGTTTGTGGTTGTGGAGTGGGTGTTAAAATCGGGCTGATGGGTATTGGTAGCCGGTCTGTGGGTATTGGTAGCCGGTCTTGACGGCCGCGGAAATAAGCCTGCGATCTTAAATCTTGGCTGCGGCCAATATTGACCAGAACAACAACAATCACCAAAATAGCGAGAATAATTAAAATCGGCGCTAATAGATATTTGGGCTGGCCAAGCAACTTGCTTTTGACCATGACTGATATTATCAAAACAGATTATTAAGAGTTTGTCAAGAGCCTTTTTTTTGACAATATTGTTTAGAATGTTTACTATGGAGAATATGAACTTAGTGATTGTTGAGTCGCCAACAAAAGCCAAAACCCTAAAGCGGTTTCTGGGTCAGGCTTACCAAATTGAGTCGTCCATGGGTCACTTGCGTGATTTGCCGACGGACAAACTGGGAGTTTCAACTAGGGATGATTTTCAGCCGATATGGGTCATGGTTAAAGGCAAGAGCAAAGTGGTGGCTGATTTAAAGAGAGCGGCCGCGAAGGCGAAGATGATTATTCTGGCCACGGACCCGGATCGGGAAGGAGAAGCGATTGCCTGGCACGTGCAGTCACTCCTCCGAGGTGGTGTGGGACGGAACGAGCGTTTTCAGCGGATTGTTTTTCATGAGATTACTAAATCGGCGATTGAAAAGGCTTTAAAAAAACCGCGCGCCATCAACCTTTCTTTGGTGGCGGCTCAGAAAACCCGGCGAATTTTAGACCGACTGGTGGGCTATAAAGTTTCGCCGATTTTATGGCGCAAGGTCCGTCAGGGGCTTTCGGCCGGCCGGGTACAAAGCCTGGTAGTGCGTCTGATTGTGGAGCGGGAAAAAGAGATCAAGCAGTTTCAGGCTGAGAATTATTGGCGGATTTTCAGTGCCTTGACGAAAAAAGAAGCCGAGCCATTCATTGCCGAACTGGTAGCTCACCAAGGTCAATTATACGAGACCACTGAGACGAAAAAGCTTTTTTGCGGCCAGCACACCATCAGGAAAACCAGCATTGCCAGCGACAGCGCCAGCGTCAAGATTATTAAAGATTTAACCCAGCCGTTTGTCGTCAAAAAGATTGAAAAAAAAGAAACTTTAAGCTTTCCGCCAGCGCCTTTTATCACCTCGACGCTGCAGCAAACTGCCGGCCATCGCTTCGGCTGGTCAGGCAAAATGACGATGAGAATGGCGCAGCAGCTTTATGAGAACGGCTTGATTACTTATCACCGGACTGACTCCACTCATTTAGCCAAGTCAGC
>CAZTEW010000009.1:0-19638 GCA_964612215.1 uncultured Gammaproteobacteria bacterium | reverse complement strand
CTTCTTGTGACCGATAGTGAACTAGTACCGTGAGGGAAAGGTGAAAAGTCCCCCGGGAGGGGAGTGAAACAGTACCTGAAACTGTCTGCTAACAAACAATCGGAGCATTTCGCTATCGCTCAATGCTCCTAAATTCAAAATTTAAAATTTAAAATGCAAAATTAATTTGTAATTTGTCATTTGTAATTTGCAATTTAGGAACACCGAGCGGTAGCGAGGTGTGACGATGTGCCTATTGAAGAATGAACCGGCGAGTTAAGCGGCGTTGCTTTAATTTAAGCCATTCCGTGGCGAAGATGAAGTGAAAGCAAAGGTTAAAAGCCTGAATTGGTAGCGCCGTTTAGACCCGAAACTGGGTGAGCTAACCTTGAGCAGGGTGAACCCCGATGAAAATCGGGAGGAGGCCCGAACTCGTAACTGTTGCAAAAGTTTGAGATGACTTGAGGTTAGGGGCAATATGCCAATCGAACCCAGAGATAGCTGGTTCTCCCCGAAATATATGTAGGTATAGGGTTGAAATTAAAGCCTTGGGGGTAGAGCACTGAATGGACCTGAGGCAGCAATGCCTTAAGTTCAATCAAACTCCGAATACCAAGGTGTAATTTCAGCACTCAGTCTCGCCGGGCTAAGCTGGTGAGACAAAAGGGACACAGCCCAGACCCTCATCTAAGGTCTCTAACTGTCGTCTAAGTTGGAAAGGAAGTTGTTTTTCTCAGACAACCAGGAGGTCGGCTCAGAGGCAGCCATCCTACAATGAGTGCGTAAAAGCTCACTGGCCAAGAGAAACAGCGCCGAAAATTTAACGAGGATAAGACGACGACCGAAGGTAGGGAGGCGTTGGTCGGTCACTTTTGGTGACCTCCCAACTAAATTCAAAATTTAAAATGCAAAATGCAAAATTGCAATTCAAAATTAAAAATTAATTTGTAATTTGTCATTTGTAATTTGAAATTTAGGAAGGAGGACGCCGAAGGCGGCCGACTGACGACTGGTAGGGGAGCGTTCTTGTTGCGGTGAAGCCCTTCCGCAAGGTCAGGGTGGAGCGGCAAGAAGTGAGAATGCCGGTATGAGTAACGAAACTCCGATGAGAATTCGGAGCGCCGAAAACCTAAGGTTTCCTCAGCAACGTTCGTCGTCTGAGGGTTAGTCGGGGCCTAAGGCGAGTCCCGCCGATGAGGCGGGGGTAGTCGATGGACATCAGGTTAACATTCCTGAACCTTATTTATTTCATTATCAGCCAGGGAGTGACGAGGTTTGATACACTTAGCGTCTTAATGATTAGGCGTTCAAGCCACGAATTAGTTTTAATTGGCAAATCCGTTAAAGCGAAGGTAAGTGGTGATGAAAACCCTGAGCTTGTCGAAGGGGATTGAGTGGCGTTAAGCGTCCGAGAAAAGCTTCGTGGTGAAGAAATAAGTGAGCCCGTACCGCAAACCGACACAGGTAGGTAGGTAGAGAATACTAAGGCGAGCGAGAGAACTATTGTTAAGGAATTCGGCAAATTAGCTGGGCGTAACATTTGGAGATGCCCTGCCCCGCCTCATCGGCGGGGTTGCAACAAACGATTGCTTACCGACTGTTTATCAAAAACACAGGTCTCTGCAAACCCGTAAGGGAATGTATAGGGGCTGAAACCTGCCCAGTGCTGGTAAGTTAAGGGGCGTCGTTCCCCGATTTAATCGGGGAGCGACAAACCGAAGCTCCAGTAAACGGCAGCAGTAACTATAACTGTTCTACGGTAGCGTAACCTCTTGCCGGGTAAGTTCCGGCCTGCATGAAAGGTGTAACGAGTAAGCAACTGTCTTGACAATAGACTCGGTGAACAATGAAATAGCCGTGAAGATGCGGCTTACTTACTGCAGGACAAAAAGACCCCGGCAGCTTTACTGCAGCTTGGCATTGGGGATTGATTGACGACTGTGTAGAATAGGAGGGAGCCCGCCTCATCGGCGGGCGACAATGAAATACCTCTCTTTGTTGATCATGACTCTAACCTATGCCGATTGGAAACATCGGTAGAGACAGTGCCTGGTGGGCAGTTTGACTGGGGAGGTCGCTTGCTCAAGAGTAACGCAAGCGGACAAAGGTCGGCTTACTCCGAATGGAAACCGGAGTGGACGTCTAAAGGCAGAAGCCGGCTTGACTGTGAGACGGTCATGTCGAACAGGCCCTTCAACAGGGTCCTGAGACCCGTTCAGGGTCGAAGGATGCGAAAGCAGGTCTTAGTGATCCTCCGATGCTTAGTGGTAAGCACGGAGCTTAACGGATAAAAGCTACGCCGGGGATAACAGCGTGGTCAGGCCCAAGAGTTCATATCGACGGCCTGGTTCGCGACCTCGATGTCGGCTCAGCGCATCCTGGGGGTGTACAATCTCCCAAGGGTTGGTCTGTTCGCCCATTAAAGCGCTACGTGAATAATCGCGTTTCCCGACGGCGACGTCGGGAGAGAGCAAGCTTGCATTTTCGGATTTTATTTGGTAATCTGAAAGTGGCAAGTATTTCGGCTAATATCGGTGAAACCCTCAAATTTTGAACCCAAAATTGAGGGCAATACCGAGGGAAGATTAGATGAGAAAATCTATTGGTCCTGCATTGAAGGTGTATAAGAGGAGCTTAAAGCTTTCTTATCAACAAAAAGCGTTCTTAATTGGTTCGCTTTTAGGGGATGGAAATATGCGTTTTTCCTGGCAGGCTAAGGAGGCAAATTTTATTGTCGACCATAGCAGCACCCAGAAAGAATATGTTTTATGGAAATACAAAATTCTTCAAGAGTGGTGCTTAAGTAGACCTATTAAAACGCAGCGTTTCTATCATAAAGACCCAAGAAGAAAGTTAACATCTTGGCGATTCTTTACGATTTCCCATCCAGAATTCACCAAACTCTACAGAATTTTTTATAAAAATGGACGAAAAATAGTCCCTTTTAACATTAAAGAGATATTGAATTCGCCATTTTCTTTAGCTGTTTGGATTATGGACGATGGAAGTCGCAATAGAAGAGCTTTGTTTTTGAATACTCAAGGATTTTCACTTAGTGAACAAAAGCAATTACAAGATTGTTTACAAAAAAACTTTAATTTGGAGTCTACCCTTAATATCCATAGTTATTATCAGGGAAAAAGATATTCCAGGATAAGAATTACGACAGAAAGCACAAGCCGTTTATTTAAACTTGTGAAGAAGTTTATTTTACCCTCAATGCGTTATAAATTTTCATTTTATCCCCGTAACGACTAATTCTATCGAAAGGTAGATGAGATAATCACTCAACTAGAGTATTATCAGACGCCGACTCCGCCAAAAATTAAAATATTTAGGCGGGTGAAGATATAGTCTGTGCTTTTAGTGATAAAAGAATTACATGGAGCTGGGTTCAGAACGTCGTGAGACAGTAAGATAACCGTTGCTGTCTCCCTTCCAGACGTTTAGATTAATCTTTTTGTCCATTGGAAGGCTATGATTTCATCATAGATAAATCCTGCTATATGCTGGAAACTCCGAGTATCCTCCACTACTTGACGATAATAATAGATAGAGTTAAAATATCTCTATGTCAAGTAAAAATGTGCGAGGTGCGGACAATCAGCAGGAAAGCAGAAAATCTAGCAAAATCTCTTCTGATTATTTAGCAGGAAGAAATTTTATCTAGTTTTTAATTTTGCGCTCCTCAGAGACTATACGCAGGACCCTGAGTTTATCGAAGGGAAGATATAGTCCGAACTCATAGGCGACTATGAGAATTTGGCAGAAATGGCCAAATCAATCCGATGTTACATCGGAGAAGTAACAAAATTGTCGGTCTCTATCCGCAGTAAGCGTTAACTGTTTGAGGGAATTTGCCCACAGTACGAGAGGACCTGGGTGAGCTAACCTCTAGTGTGCCAGTTGTTCCATCAGGAGCATCGCTGGGTAGCTACGTTGGTTCGGGATAACCGCTGAAAGCATCTCAAGCGGGAAGCCCATCCCAAGATAAGACAGTGACTCCTCGAAGATTACGAGGTCGACCCTTCGACTTTGCTCAGGGTTTTTCTTTGAGTAAATAGGGTCGGTTCTTTGGCGAAGCTTAAGATTTCTTGGGAAATCCTGAGCTTGCCGAAGGATGATAGGCTGGCGGTGTAAGTCCAGTAATGGATTCAGCCTACCAGTACTAATCAGTCATCTATTCTTCTATTCACTATTCAGAGAGTCATTTTCCCGGTCGTTGGAGCGCTGTCGCACTACCTCTGCTGCTTCGGCGTAGCTCAGCACGCTGAGCGAAATCGAAGCGCCATTCCGAACAGAGTCGTAAAAGGCAGCAGCGGGGACGATACTTTACCGGCAACGGTAAGGGACAATACCTCACGGCCGGGATTTTTTGTGATATAATAAATGAATGACCAAAGCCAAAACAATGGAAGAACTTCTTCAAAAGACTGATGTAAAACTGCGCAGCTTGAGAAAGACAGAATTCATTAAAGGCCGCATCACCGAAATTAAGAAAAAAATGCTTTTCATTGATATTGGCGCCAAGACCGAGGGCATGGTGGTAGGCAAAGATTTTGATGAAGTTAAAGACTATGTTGTCCAGCTTAAACCCGCTGATGAAGTCCTCTGTTATGTGAAACAGCCGGAAAATGAAAACGGACAGATAATTCTGTCTTTACGCAAGGCCGCCAACGAC
Organism: uncultured Gammaproteobacteria bacterium; assembly: GCA_964612215.1. Lineage (GTDB taxonomy): Bacteria > Patescibacteriota > Microgenomatia > CAZTEW01 > CAZTEW01 > CAZTEW01. Next base: position 14,978 of record CAZTEW010000009.1, on the reverse strand, counting down.
TGGAAATGGCAATTTTTTGAAGAGAAGCTCTCTACGGCTGAGCCTTTTGAGGTTCGGGCCCAAGAAATCAATAAAGGCGGCGTGATTGTTCAAGCCCAGGGGTTGCAGGGTTTTGTGCCGGCTTCTCAGTTTGCCAAGAATTATCAAAACAAGCTGGAAGACTTTCTGAATCAGATGATTAAAGTGAAAGCGATTGAGGTGGACCGCACCAACAACCGCTTGATTTTTTCGGAAAAGGCGGTTTCTGAGGCCAAACTGATTGCTAAGAAAAAGAAGCTGCTGGCCAAAATTAAAACCGGCGTTGCTCTGGACGGCAAAATTGTCGGTATTACGCCTTTTGGTCTTTTTGTTGAGGCGGCGGTGCCAGTCCGCCCAGTTGGCGGACCAGTTGGCGGACTTGAAGGCCTGGTCCACATTTCCGAAATTTCCTGGGAAAAAGTCGAAAAACCAGAGAACCATTTCAAAATCAAGGACCAGGTTAAGGTAAAAGTCATTGGCGTTGACAAGAAAACCGGCAGGTTGAACCTGTCGATCAAGCAATTAACTGACGATCCCTGGCAAAAAATTGAAAAGAAGTATCAGGCCGGCAAAAAACTAAAAGGCAAAGTTGCCAACCTGGTTCCTTTTGGCGCTTTTATTAATTTTGAGCCTGGCGTTGAGGGCTTACTTCACATTAGTAAAATTCCGGTTGATGTTGAGGTAAATGTTGGCAAAGAGCTTGAGGTAGAAGTTGAATCTCTTGATCCGGAGAATCGCCGGATGAGCCTGTCTTTGATTCTTAAGAAAAAACCAGTCGGGTACAAGTAGCGGTAGGACTCCTGCGAGGTGTGCGTATGCACTCCTCGGAGGTGGCCGACAAGAAAGAAGCAAATCCTCCGAGGTGTGACGACAAAAAGCACGTAGGATATAAATAAAGATGCCATACTCTATAGAAAAGCCACCGAGTCTTTTACAAAAAATTTTGGGTCAAACAAAACCGCGTTTAGAGTCAATTCCTCCTCTTTTGATTTTCCGAGACCCAACTGGCAGACGGGGAATAATTTATCCTGAAAACGAAGAACTAGTTGTTTCCTTGCCTTTTTCAAGAGGAAAAAGACAGCAGAAGAAAGGAAAGGATTTTCGAGTTGCGACCAAGGATTGCTTTGGCAGAAAAAGAGAGTTGAGATTCGTCTGGCAGCCGGAGGAATTACATGATTAATTTTGCTGATATTCACGATCAGTGGCAGCAGGCTTTTGGTCAGGACTTGAACTTGGTTACTCCTCATCACGCTGAAAAACCGATTACTATTTTTGATTCTCCCTTACCGCCTGATCATTACAGCCTGACTCTTTTTCCGGAAAATTTTAATCCCGAACATTGGTCAAAGATAGAAGTCGTTTTGGTTGGCTGCATGGATAAACGCCAGGCAGCCAAACTTTATCAAGCGGTTCTGGATCTTGGTTATCAGCCTGCAGAAGTGGCGTCATTTTTTGTCGCTGGCGGCGTGGTTCAGTACGGCCAAGAGCGCCGCCAGGCGCTGAAAGAAGGGTTAACTTTTATTGCTCAAAGCGCGCTTGAGCTAAAAAAAGTAATTGCTACTGATCATAGTCATCGTTGCGGCGCGGTTCATTTTTGGGCTGGAGTAGGGTTAGGTAAACTTCATCCAAAGTTTGGGACAGAACCCGGCGGCCCGCAAGAAAAAGACTGGATGCGCAGTTTAATTGCTGAAGGAGCGCAAAACCTAGTCTTGCCGGCCTTGAGGGAAGCAAATTCAAGAGCAAGCGTTGAAACTTGGCTGGTTAGCTCTCCTGGTGACCAAATCAGCATTGAGAAATTCGACTTCACTCAAGCCCAGCCAAAATCCGTCAGCAACCTCCTTGCCTGACAAAATTTGCCGATCGGTCATTTTTGTCATAATATAAGTAGCGCTATTTTTTCGCTTTGAGAGGACCTTTGTAAAGAGTCGGTAAGGCCAAGAGAACTCCGGCCAAAAGAAGAATTCCCATCGCAATATAGAAAAGAAAAATGTCTCCAGGATTCATGATTTAATCTTTCTTGACAGTAAAACGCCTCCTACCCAAAAAAGAGCGGTTGCTGCTATTCCCCATGCTATCATGGACAATTTTGTCTTGTCAAGGCCAGGAATGACAAACGGCAAAATCATGGAAGCGGCTGATAGCTGGCCGGCGGCCACGCCGATATCCGCTAAAACCTTAAGTTGAGATTCGGTTAAGCGCGGTGGCCTATCGAGTAAAACCAACAAAATCTTCGGCATTAAAATAATCATAGCATATTAACTTCCTGACAAAATTTGCCGATCGGTCATTTTTGTCATGAATGCGGATAATGATATAATGCTTTCTGGTGGCGAGTCAGACGGTTTTTGAATGTCAGAAGTGTGGAGCGCAAAGCCCGAAATGGGTCGGCCGGTGTTTGGAATGCGGTGAGTGGAACAGTATGGCGGAAACTATCGTTTCCGCCAAAGTCAAATCCGCCAGCCGGCGGACAAAAGTCAAAAGTATAAAGCCTCTAAAACTTTCGGAGATTAAGAAGATCAGTCTCAAGCGAATTAAGACCGGTCTCAGTGAACTTGACAATGTTTTAGGCGGCGGCCCGCCTGCCGGCGAGGCAGGTTTGGTGCCTGGTTCAGTGGTGCTGGTGGCTGGCGAGCCGGGGATTGGCAAATCGACTTTACTCACACAAGTGTTAGCGAAAATGGGTGGGCCAGGCTTGTATGTTGCCGGCGAAGAGAGTCCAGAGCAAATTCGGATCAGAACAGAAAGATTAGGCTTGAAGAGCGATGATTTTTTCATCCTTCCTGAAACCAATGTGGAAACAATCATTTCAACACTTCAACATTTTAACAACTTAAACATTGTCATCATCGATTCGATTCAGACGATGACTACTGACCAGCTGACGGGTAGCGCCGGTTCGATCGGTCAGGTGCGGGAATCAGCCCACCAGCTGTTGAAAATTGCCAAGGCGAAGCAGGTGCCGATTTTCCTGGTGGGGCACATTACCAAGTCCGGCGCCATTGCCGGGCCAAAGGTGTTAGAGCATCTGGTTGATGTTGTTCTTTATTTGGAAGGTGATAAGCGTCAGGATTGGCGTATCTTGCGGGCGCATAAGAACCACTTCGGACCAATAGATGAAGTAGCGGTTTTCCAAATGGTCGGTCAGGGAATGGTCGAGGTGAAAAACCCCTCTAAGGCTTTTTTGGAAACAAGCGCCGGCCAGCAGGCACCCGGTTCAGCCATTATTAGCGTTTTACAGGGCTTAAGGCCGATGCTGGTTGAAGTTCAGGCGCTGGTCGTGGCGACGCCTTTAGCCATTCCGCGCCGGATCAGCAGCGGCGTCAGTCAGCGCCGCCTCCAGTTGCTTTGCGCCGTCCTGCAGAAACAACTGCAGCTGCCTCTGTACCGCTACGATGTTTATCTGAACATTGCCGGCGGCTTGGCCATTAATGAACCGGCGGCAGACCTGGGTATTTGTCTGGCCATCGCCTCGTCCCTGAAGAACAAAGTTATTCCTGAAGGTACGTTTTTTGTCGGTGAAGTCGGTCTTCTGGGTGAGATCCGGGCAGTAGGCCAAATCGAAAAAAGAATCAAAGAAGCGAAAAAATTAGGCCTCAAACAAGCGGTGACGCCGGCGAAATATCGGACAATCAATGAGGTGATCAATAAATTCTTCAGATAACTCAGATAACTCAGAGAATCAGAAGGTCAGATTGTCAGTGTTTCAGAAAACCCAGAAAACCCAGAAAATCTAACATACTTATTTATTTAACAGTCTGATACACTGAGTTCTCCGATTTCTCCGAGTTTTCCGAATTATCCACAAGCTTGGGAAAAATGCGTTAAGCCACCTTTTTTACTATAAGACTATCAGTTTTAACGCTTATTTTTCTTATAGGGTTGACAAACTGAAATCAGTATGTTATGAATGAAGCATGAGGATAAAAGGAGCATCGCTATCGCTGGTATAGAATGGTGAACCGTAGAGGTTCACTAACGGTACCACGAATAGTAATGCTCCTTTAAGCCCGATCAAATCTCCAAAGAGATTTGCGCGGGTAAACGGCTGAGTCTGGACAGGAGACTCAGACAACGCCACGCTAACATATAAAAATTTTTTTGTCAAGAGATGAGACTGGATAAATTTCTCCAAGGAGCCGCGTTAGGAAGTTTAATTCTTTTTGCTCTTTTTGGTCTTAATCATCAGCGCGGTTCAGTTGGCTGCGCCGCGGCTGATTGCAACTGGGATAGCCGGGGCAATTCTGAGGCTTGTTCTTTAAAAAGATGCGCTTGAGCGGTATCGTTTACGATGCCTCGGTCGGGAAAAGCAGCGCCGTAGCGCTGATTAGTCCAGCGCTAGAGCCGGTTTCGCTGGAAAAGCGGGGGGTAGTACGTAGGGCCCCGTATAGGGCGATATTTTCTCTCTTGAGGCGGAGGGTAATACGTAGGGCAGGCTTATTACCCTCCACCCTAGGAAAGAAAGTTGTCGCCCTATTACCCTCCACTTTTCTGGCGAAGCTGGGGATGATTTTGATCGTTATCTCTCTTCTCGGGCTCTTTTCGATTTTTGGGCCGATTTTAAAACAAGAAAGACCAGAAGTTCATTCTTATTTCGGCGACCTGCTGAAAAAAAATCCGCTGGGTTTCAGCCTACTCATTCCGAAAATCAATCTGCGCGCCAAAATTATTCCTAACGTTGATCCTAACGACCAAGAAGCCTATGAAAAAGCCCTAGAGCAGGGGATTGGCCACAGTCAAGGCAGTGTTTTGCCGGGCATGAAAGGCAACATCTATCTTTTTAGCCACTCATCTTTAGCCAATCCGCTGTTTTACCAGCTCGGTCGGCTGGAAAAAGGCGATGAAGTGGTTGTTTATTTTGAAGGTCAGGCGCATCATTATCAAATTCAAGAAAGAAAAATTTTATCCCGGCGGGACACCAGTTTCTTTGCCCAACAAAACGAAAAAGAACAACTGATTCTCCAAACCTGCTGGCCGCCGGGCACCGACCTTCAGCAGCTCCTCCTCATGGCTGTACCCGCCACTTGACAAGGGCTAGGAGTCTGTGTTAAATTATTCTTATTCTGGTTCTCCAGAGAAGATTTCCTCTTAGTTAAAGCAAGTGATGAGATCCAAAAACAGTTCATCGCCAACGCCGACAGCGGCTGACCAAGATTTTGGTTTTGACGGCCTGGTCGACAACCGGGTGATTCCTGATGCCGGTTTGCCGACTCAGGAGGTGAGCGGCATCCTGGAAATCATGCCCGAAGGCCATGGCATTCTCCATCCGGAGTTTATTCCGGCTAAAGAAGATATTTATATTTCGGCTTCGCAAATCCGGCGCTTTACGCTCCGGCCCGGCGATTCAGTGACTGGCCAGGCCCGGGAACCCAAAGAGAACGAGCGCTACTGGGGTTTGCTCAAGGTGGAAAAAGTCAACGCTGTGACGATTGACCAGTTGGGCCAACGGCCTGATTTTGAAAAATTAACCACCATTTATCCGAATGAACACTTAAATCTGGCTACTGCCGCGGCACCGCTCAGCACTCGCCTGATTGACTTGATTTCACCCATCGGCAAAGGCCAAAGAGGTTTGATTGTTAGTCCGCCCAAGGCCGGCAAGACCTGGCTTTTGAAAGACATTGCCAGCGGCATCAGCGCCAATCATCCTGACTTGCATTTGATGGCGGTTTTGATCGGCGAACGGCCGGAAGAGGTGACTGACATCCGCCGCAGTGTCAAGGGCGAAGTGATCGCCAGCCACTTTGATGAGTCGCCGGAAAATCAAACCAGAGCCGCGGAAATTGCCTTAGAAAGGGCGAAAAGACTGGCAGAAGCAGGCAAGGATGTTTTTATTCTTTTGGATTCCATTACCCGCTTGGCCCGGGCTTATAATTTGGCGATGCCTACTTCCGGCCGGACTTTGAGCGGCGGTTTTGATCCGGCGGCGCTTTTTCCGGCCAAAAGATTTCTGGGCGCGGCCCGGAATTTTGAAAAAGGCGGCAGTTTGACGATTATCGGCACCTGTTTAATCGAAACCGGCTCTCGGATGGACGACCTGATTTATGAAGAATTCAAAGGCACCGGCAACATGGAGCTGCATTTGGTGCGGAAATTGGCCGAACGCCGGGTCTATCCGGCCATGGACATTCAAAAATCCGGCACCCGCCAGGAAGAACTGCTTTACGATAAAAAGATTTATGATAAGATTGTTACTCTCAGGCGAATGGTGGATATTTTGGGCCAGGATGAAAGAACAGAGATTATTATGGAAAGGCTGAAAAAAACCAAAACCAATAAAGAGTTTCTTGAGGGACTTAACAAGGGTTAAACCCAGTTATTTCAGAACACTCAGAGTACTCAGAAAGCCAGAAAGCCAGAAAATCAGAAAAATCAGACGATCAGACGATCAGAAATTCTGATAATCTGAAGCTCCGAGGCTCTGACGCTCTGAGTTTTCTGAGTTTTCCGAAAATTAATTGAAAGTTTAAATGAAGCATTTTTCTATTCTCCAGGACTTTCTTGCTTTTATTAAAGCTCTTTTTTTGTATTTCCGAAAGCGTCTGCACACTTCTTTTTTCCGCTTTGAAGGCGGCAAAGGCTGGCTGGTGGACCGGCTTTACAAACAGCGCGGCCGTTGGTCTCGTCCTTTCGAACATGTTTCTTTTGCCGGGCTGGTGATTCTTGGCATTTTGTTGGCGCCGGTCATTGCCCAGTCTTACACTGACCGCACTTTTTCTCAAGGCAGCGTGGCCATGGTTTTGGGCGTCACCACCGAGGCGAGCACAGAGATTTCGGAAAAACCCCGGGGTGAAATGCTGACTTATACGGTTCAGCCTGGCGACACGGTTTCTAATATCGCCGACAAATTCGGCGTTTCTGAAGACACTATCCGCTGGGCTAATAACCTGAAAAATGACAAGCTCAAAGCCAATCAGGGGCTATCTATTCCGCCGGTCAGCGGCGTGGTCCACACCGTCAAGAGCGGCGAAACGGTTTGGTCGATTGCCGAGAAATACAGCGCCGGCGCTCAGGGCATTGTTGATTACCCTTTCAACACTTTTGTTAATGACGAAAAGTTTACTTTGGCGGTTGGCCAAACCCTGATCGTGCCGGACGGGGTCATGCCCAAGGAGAAGCCGGTTTACCTGGCCCAGACGACGCCGGACGCGGGATCGGTAACGGCGACAGGCCAATTTGTCTGGCCGGCCTCTGGCCGGATTACGCAAAGCTACAGCTGGTATCACCGGGCGATTGACATTGCCAATCAAGCCGGACCGGAAATTTTGGCGGCTGATTCCGGGAAGGTAGTTGGCGCCGGTTCGCCGTTAGGCTGGGGTTACGGTAACCATGTCATCATTGATCATGGCAACGGCTATCAGACTCTTTACGCCCATTTGAGCAAGGTTTATGTGCGTGAGGGGCAGACAGTGAACCGCGCCAGCGCCATCGGCAAAATGGGCTCCACCGGCCGTTCCACCGGCGTTCACCTCCATTTTGAAATCAGCCAAAACGGGACTAAACTTAACCCACTGGATTACCTTAAATAAATGTATAACTGTTATAAATGTTATAATGGTTATAACATTGGGCCGGTAGTTCAGCGGTAGAGCACTGCTTTCGCATAGCAGGGGTCGAGGGTTCAATTCCCTCCCGGTCCACCAGTTCAGAGAACTCAGAGAACTCAGAGAACTCAGAGCATCAGAAAACTCAGAGAACTCAGAAAAATCAGAAAAATCAGAGCGTCAGAGAATCAGCAAAATCAGATTAATCAGATTTCCAGATTTTATGAAGAGCGTTAAGGCGTTTAGATAAGACTTTATATTTATTCGCTACCTCCTTGGCTTCCTCAAGATGTCTTGGTAAGACAACTGCTAATGATCGTAAATGAGAAATCGTTTCGTCGCTGCTGCCAATGGCAATTTTAAGAAATCGTTTAAATTCGGCCGCTGAAGATCGCTTAGCAAAGCCTTCGGCAATATTGGCAGAAATAGATTTAGCCGCTCTTTTACATTGCCGGACCGTATCATACTCTGATTGAGGAATTTTTCTTAAAAATCCATAGAGAGCTTTTAGTAATCGAAGTGATTCTTTATAAACCTCAAGATCAGTAACATCCCGAATCATAACTTCAGTATATCAGAGTTCTCTGAGTTTTCTGATACTCTGAGTTCTCTGAGTTTTCTGATGCTCTGAGTTCTCTGAGTTCTCTGAGTTATGGTGTTGCGGTTGGCGAGGCTTCGGGTAGGGGAGTGATTTCTGGTCCGGCTTCTTCCGGCAGTTCAATCGGCGTAATTTTCGGCGAAGGCAGCGGTTCTGGCTCCTTAAGCTCTTCAGCCGGCTGTTCTTCAGCCGGCGCCGGCGTTGCCGCCGGAGGGATTTTCGCCATCACCTCATCCAGGTCCTGCTTGGTTTTCTCATAGTCAGCTGAACCAGGCTCAACCAAATTAAGAACATTCTGCAGGGCTAAAGCCGCTCTTTGCCAGTCTTCTTTGGCTTGATAAGCAAAGGCTAGGTTAAAGTAGCCGTTGGCATAATCGGGTTTGAGGGAAACCGCGCGCAGAAATTCATCGACGGCTTCGTCATGCAGACCAAAAGCGTAAAACAAAGCGCCGAGGTCAACCCGGAGCAGGGGATTGCGGGGATCAAAGGCAATCGCCTGGCGCAGGCTGGCTAAAGTCCAGTCACCGCTGCCCTCAGCCACGTTAATCAAACTGCGGTAGATACCGGCCAGGTTGTTCCAGTTGAAAGAGCTTTGCGGATTCAGGTCGGCCGCGACTTTCGCTTCCCGGATGGCTTGCTGGATTAAAATCTGGGCGTTATTCCGGTCCTGATCGCTGGGCTTTTCCTGGATTAGCAAAGACTGGGCTAGAGCCAGGTTGACCTGGCTGTAGGCTCGGTGATAATAATCCAGATAAGGGTTGAGGTTGATGGTTTTAATTTGAAGGTTGTAGGTTTCCATGCCCTGGTTAGCTGTCAGCGCGTCCAGGGATTTTTTGTAATAATACTCAGCGCTGTAAGCCCGGCCGCCAAGATAACCGCAGCCAACAATCATCAGGCCGGGTAGAATTACCAGCCAGCGGCTGCGCTGGCCCAGCCGTAAACTGACGGTTTCGCCTTTTTTGGCTCTTAAGCCGAGCAGTAAATAAAGGACAAAAAGCTGGAGAAAATTCCCCGGTAAAAACAACTGTAAAAGAAAGATGAGCCCTAAAACGCCTTTCAGCTTTTTTTCCTGCCAGATGCGTAAAATCAAAAACAGATAAGCGGCCACTCCCAGGGCGCCGACCGTGGTTAGGAGATGAAAATAATAATTATTGGCCGCGGTAAAAAGCAGGTTCCAACTGGGAGAGGTATTGAACTCAAAAGGTTTGTAGCGATTGAAGCTGGTCAGGTAGCTGGCCGGGCCGGTGCCGAGAAACGGCGAGAACTTGAAAGCCTCGGCGCTGATTTGCCAGCCGGTCAGAAAAGGCATCAGCTTGATTTCATTTTCCTGGCCGGGCCGGACGAGGAGAACCGTGAGGATTAAGCCGACGCTAATGAGAGCCATGGTTAAGAAGAGAACCACGCGGCTTAAATCTTCTTTGGCGCGCCGGGCTAAAGGCCAGGCCATTGTTAAAACTAGCGCTAGGAAAATCAGTAAATGCAAAATTCCGCCGGCCGGTGTCCAGACACGGGATTGCATCCAAGTCCAGGGTGACAGTTCAGCGCCGATGCCGGCAAACTGATAGATGGCGATGAGCGCCAGCACGCCAGCGCTGGCAATCAGGCTGTAAAAGAAAAGGTTCTTTTTGTCCAAGCCGAAATTAGTCAGCAGAAAGTAAAAAGCGGTCAGGACGAAAATTATGCCGGCTTCATTGGTTAAAGCCTCGATTTTGTTAGGCGTTGCCAGCAGGAGCGAAGCCAGGTAAACTAGCGCTAACAGCAAAACCGCCAGGTCAAAACCAGCGAAGCGGAAACTGAACCGCTTTTCCGTAAAGGTTTTCACCAGCCAGACGGCCGAGAAAGCCAGGACCGTTGCTAAAAGCAAAAAGGTCTTGTTCCATTGGTAAAAATTAGGCGTCAGCGTCAAAAAGAAAAGCGGGAGTAAAAAAACTAAAGCCAGGGTAATTTTAAAGACGATTTGGTCAAATTTATTCATGATATTAATATAGTGACTTTTGTGTAGTCTGTCAATGGGTAATTTCTTCTCCCCAAACCTTGACTTCTTGGCTGAAAACCGTGCCGCTGCCAGAGCTGAAGGGAATTAAAATCAGATTAGCCTCTAGCTCCTGCTGGGGAGCCAGTAAATCCGCGCTAAACTCTTTATAGCCGACAGCAATGACTTTATTTTGGTCGTCTTTAATCCAGGCAGAGATTCTGGGATTAATGATTTCCTGTTGGCCAGTGTTGACTAAAATGCCGGTCAACTTGTAATAAACCGCTTTTTGATCGCCTTTTTCCACCACCGCTTCCTCAAACTTCTTTTCTTTGACTTTTAAGAACGATCCCGGTCCGCCCGCCGAAGAGGTGGGAACCGCCGCGGTGCCCCGCATTTCCAGGGTAATCGCCTCGACACTCGGCGGATTAGTGACTATCAAGTCAAAAACATTGACTTCGCCGGGCGCCAGGCTGACGAACTGATAACCTTCGCTCCATTGGCCGATTTTAGTGGCCAAGAGCTGGTTGTTATCGGCTTGATAAAATCTAACCACCGGCTGGGCCGCGGTGATGATTTCGGCGCTTTCATTTTTGACCTCGCCGACCACTCGGATGCCAGTCAGCTTGGCTTGTTCAGCCGCAGCCCCTGTTTCAGAGGCAGAGTCAGCCTGGCCAGTGGCGCTGGTTTCTGTCTGCGACCAGAGGCCGATCATGTTCATACTGAGAACCTGGAGCTTGACGTCAGCTGCTTCTTCTTCGCCGGAGTGGACTTTGATTTCCGGAAGCTTGATCTCAATCAGATTTTCCTCGAAACTTTGAATTAAATTCTTTCTTTTTTGCCAAAATTCAAGCGACACCCGGCCCAGCCAAAAGCTGGCGGCCACCGCCACTATAAAAGAAAAGATTAGGATTTTCTCTCTCATATTTTCTTAACTCGTTAACTCGTTAACCCGTTAATTACTTATAATAAACCAATCGAACTTGATATCCTCTGTGGTTGCAGACTTGATTTCCACGGTAAATTTGCCGGCCTCTTTCTTGCTGACCGCTAAAGTTTTGTCAGTTAAAGTCGTCGCTGTCAGCAGAATCCGGCTGGTAGGCTGGCTGGCGCTGGTGGTGATTTCCAGTCTAGTGGTCCCGCGGAGTAGGGTCGCCGTGCCGGCCGTCTGACTGCCGATAATCCGCAGTTTTTCGGTTGCCACTTCTTTGGCTTTGATTGTACCCGCGATTGTCAGGTTGCCTTGGGTATCCACCACCACTTTGCCGTCCATGATCTCCAAATTGCCCAAAGCCAGTTCTTGCAGCTTCAGCGGCCCGCTGAGAGTGGAAATTTCTGCGCCAGTCTCAGATAAGCCGTCAATCACCAGCAGGCCGGCTCTAATTTGGCCGAGAACGCCTAGTTCGGCGGTGGTGGTTTTGCCCAAGACCTGTAAGTCTCCGGAAATAGTGGCCGTCTCCGCTTCAAAATTAGTCATGTTCAGGTCATTGGTGGCGGAATTAGCCTCAATGTCACTAATCATCGCCAGCAATTCTGCCAGCGAAGTTTCCGATTCACTGAGAGTCTGGCTTTCCGAGTTCTCCGAGTTCTCCGAGTTCTCCGAGTTCTCTGAACTTGCCAGATATTCCTGGCCAGCGCCAGCATAATAGCCCACATTCACCAGCGCCAGAAGGGACGATCCCGGATCGAAATCTTCAGGCGATCCGGGATCGGAGGAATTGGCGGCTGGTTCCCATGCCTCTAGCGCCTTGCCGAGAGCATAACCGCTGGCAGTCGCTTTCATGGCCATTCCCGGGTAAGTAGCGCTGCTGGTCAAATAATCGCCTGGCTGGATTGGCGCTGAATCTGGCGCGATTTTCACGCTCGCTTTTCCGGCCATCACCACCGTCGCCCGAACCATTCCTTCTGAGTTCTCTGAGTTCTCCGAGTTCTCCGAGTTCTCTGAAATGACCCCCATCATGGCCGGCTGGTAGGCTTCACTGGCTTGAGCCAGCACCGCAGTCTGCCGGCCGTTCCAATCAATTGTTTCCTGGCTGATCGCCACAATCTTCCCCTCTGAGTTCTCTGAGTTTTCCGAGTTCTCTGATACTCTGATTAAGTACCAATCGCTCATCTCGCTGGCCGCCGGCCGGCACGGAACTAAACTGCCTTCACTCAAACAAACTCCATTCTTGCTTTCTGCGTCGAGAGCGTTATTTTCAACACTGAGAAATTCCTGCAGTTTCTCAATCTCTGCTTGCTGTTCCTGAATGGCTTTGGTTAAAACCGGGGCAAACCTGCCATAAGCCAAAGACAGATAACCATTGGTTTTACCCACTAACTCTGGCATGAGCGGCTCAATATCTTGGGCAATAAAGCCTAATTGAGTCGCTCCTGTTTCTTCGGTTTCATAGATATAGCTGATTGGTTTCAGCTTAAGAATTTCTTCCAATCCATATTCCAGATCCGCAACTTCTTTTTTAAACCTGATGTCACTGCCGTCTGTCCAAGCCGCTCCGGCATCAGCAAAAGTGCCTCCGCCTAAATCAATATCATGGCCTGGATTAGTGTTGCCAATCCCCAAATTGCCGCTGATATAGGTATTGTGAGCAATGATGGCATTGGCGACAAAATTGTGGCTACCTTCAACCTCGATGTCATAAACATGTTGACGGCCGAGGGGTTTGATGGCCGCAATTTCTTCAAATTCGACTTTTTCGCCGCGGCCACCTCGGAGGAGCCCCTTCCCTTCGACTTCGCTCAGGGCGAGCGGGTCACCATCCGAGGAGACCGCAACGGCAATTTTCATGCCCGGCTTCAACCGGCTGACTTTCTGCCATTGGCATTCACGGCCGTTGACTGCCACTTTCTTGCCTCTAATGACGCTGGTTAAATAATTACTTAATCCTTTAAGCATTTTTCTCCTTCATAAACTTCAGCCATGATCTTTGCAATCTCATGATTTTACCCCGGACCCTTAAATATTCTTTAATCTGCTCTTCGAAATATTCAGGCTCAATTTTTTTGTTAATTAGGTCCCGGAAAAGCTCCAGATAATAAACCGCTAAATTGCAATTCAGCATGGTTTCTTCCAAAGCGGCGACGGCTCGCTGTGGGTCGCCAAATCTCCAAGAGTGGGCCGTGGCGATTAACCTGGGAATGGCTAAAACCGTTGCCCGCAAATTTTGGCCAATTTCCGACCGGCTTTTAATCTTTTTCACTATTTCCACGGCCAGGCCCAAGGTTTTCTGATAAACCTCTAGGTCTTGAAAACTCTTGACCGGTCTTTTCGGATAGTATTGATAGCTCATAATGGTCTTAGCCTCGCGATTTTTTCTTTAATTTGGTTAATCAGGTAAATGCCTTCGTTGGTGCGAATTTTTTTCCGCCATTGCCGCTTTTTCGGTTTGTGAATGACATGCAGCGGATAAAATTCAAAATAATCATTTTCATCAAACCAGGCGCACTTGAAATCAAACATTCTTAAACCGGTTAACCTTGATAAGGCCATGGCGTATAAAGTTAATTGCTCAATCGGCTTTTCTTTTTCGGCCCTGGGCTTGTAATCAAGAATATGAATCTGGCCGTTTCTGATTTGAAGAATGTCGATATGACCAGTGATAAGCCTCGGAAGACTCAGAGAACTCAGAGCATCAGAATTGCTGATTTTCTGATCGTCTGATTTTTCTGATTTTCCGGCTTTCTGAGTTTTCTGAGTTTTCTGATATAGCTCAAACCCCAACTGTGTCTGCAGATGCTCCAGGTCGTCTTTGGTCAGATAAACCGGTACTTCCGTGGCCACGGTGACCGAATCATTGTAAAGCATGAATTTTTGTAAAGCTTCGTGGCGAAGCTGGCGCTCTTTGACTGACTGCAAAACAAACTGCGCCAGTTGGTTGGCGTAATTTTGCTTGGCTCGGACAATCATCTGTTTTTTGGAAAAAGTCATCGGCGCCTCGCTTGCCCGCAGACCAGTGGAGAAATACTGATGCGGACACTCGCCAGGCACCATTTCCAAGAATTCCTGCAGCGGGCCAAAACGATAATGTTTGAAATCTTCATTGATAATCAATTGACATTTAGCCCGATGGAACCGGTAGTGAAATAATTGCTGGTGGGCCAGGGTAGCAGAGACAACCATTTCCTCGGGTTTATATTTTTTCATAACAAACTCCCGCATCCGGCTGAACTTACAAAGCTCCTCGGTTTCTTTAAGCCAAGTTGACAAAGTTGATGGCTGAATAGTGTATAATAAATGGGACTTGACAAATTCCTGTTTATATGTTACTTTATTTTTTGACAGGTCAGGTACCACCACATCGGTGTAGTTATCCGCCAAAGAATCCGCTGAAAAGCGGGTTTTTTGTTGCTCTTCATTAATAATTTGGCAGGTTTTCTCCAGAGAATACCCCGAATTATAGATAGAGATGGCCTTCAGCATAACCCCCAATGGATAATGTTTGCCTTTGGTTTGCCTGGGCGTAAAGACTCGGCCGCAGGCCTTACAGCGGTAGAGTTGGACAATTTCTCGCTTTTTGTTCCGGAAGCCTTTTCTGACAAACTCTTTGGACTGACAGTAAGGACAGGTTAAGGATTCCATAATCAATTTTGGTTTAGTAATGTCACGACTTTCTGGGGTGGCAATATCACGAGTTTGGGAAATTTTGCCACTTCCTTGCAAAATCGTGACAAAATTCCTCCCTAGTCTTTTTAGCAATTTAGTTATTTGATAATTTGACATTTTATTAGAAATTAGTAATTAGAAATTAATGTTAAGTATGGATGCTCTGCTGTCGTCCTTATTTTCTTTCCGGACTTGGTTGTTAATTCATAAACCTCTTGATAGCCCATGTCCATTAATTGATTGATT
>CAZTEW010000008.1:0-24445 GCA_964612215.1 uncultured Gammaproteobacteria bacterium | reverse complement strand
CAAAATGGCCTTTTGGATAAGAATGATTAATAACGCCAACCATTAATCTGTCGTCACTTCCTAAAACTCTTTTCAATTCATAATCAACTACTCGTTCTGGGTTTTGAATAATTTCTAACTCTTCAAACATCGCCCTGACCAAGTCGCCGCCGTTTTTGGGTGGAAAAAATACCGTTTTCCCATCTAGTCTCCTTTGAATTGCTGGCTTCATCCGTTGAAAAGTTTGATAAACCTCAAATTGATAGGCCATTCGAGAAAAATCTTTTTCTGGCGAGTGATCGCGGTTAATCTCGGTTATTGTTCGCATGCTTTCTTCAATGTTCGGACATTCAAATTCTCCATAAATAACGGTTCCAGTATTTTGGCTTACTCTTTCTTCAAGCGGCACGACTGCTCTTAAAGGTTCTTGCGAACGGCCAAAATCATAAACTCGATCATAAGGTCCAGGCCCACCTTCTTTAGCGCCAGCAATATGTAAACCATTGCCTTGAAGAGAAATAAATTCAGGAAGCTGACTGTTGTGATTGTAGATTTTTACTTCTTTGGCCATAAAAAAACCCAGAAACTGGTTTCGCTTCTGGGATTTTATTCTAGAACAGAAAATTTTCCTTGTCAAGGGCCAGTTTTGATCGGGCTGGCGGTTTTGACAATTACCGACAGCTTCTCCTCCCGAAAATCAATCTGGCCGCTGACAAGAACGACTTGATCTTCCCGCCAGATTTCCTTAGTTTGACTGAACAGCTGGGGGAAAATCACCAAGTCCAGCTTGTTGCCCAGCTCGTCTTCAATGGTGGCAAAAGCCATTTCCTGGTTGCCCCGGCGGGTAAAAACCCGGCGGATTGAAGTCACCACGCCGCCGACTCTCGCCTGCCGGCCGGAATATTCCTGATGGTTGATTTCCTCAAAACCCTGCTCCACCTTATCCCGCAGAGCCAGCAGGGCCGAGGCGAGCGGATTTTCCGTCAAATAGAAACCCAAAAGCTGTTTCTCTAAGGCCAAAAGCTGGTTTTTCTCCAGCTCTTCCACTGAACTCAACTTTTCCTCCACGTCAATGCCTGGATTATCAGCAAAAAGCGCGGTTTGGCCGTCAGCCAGCCGCCGCTGTTCTTTAGCGGTTTTTTCCCGGATTTTATCCAAATCAACCAGCAGCGCCGCTCTTTTGCCGAACTGATCCAGCGCACCCACCTTAATCAGGCTTTCCAAGACTTTTTTATTGACTTTTTGGCCGTCAACCCGCAGGCAAAAATCACTCAGCGACTGAAAACTAGCGCCGCTTGCCCGGGTTTTTAAGATCTCTTTAATCGCCGCCTGGCCGACATTCTTAATCGCCGTCAAGCCGAAACGGATCGCTCGCTGAGTCAAGGAGGCTTCTTCCTTTTCCACGGTAAAGCCGCTGGCAGAATGATTGATATCCGGCGGCAAAACAATCATGCCCATCCGGCGGCACTCTTCTACTGCCAGCGCCACTTTGTCTTTATTTTCCGCTTCGGCAGTTAAAAGCGCCGTCATGAATTCCACCGGATAATTGGCTTTGACATAAGCTGTCTGGTAAGCAATCATGGCGTAAGAAGCCGAGTGGGCTTTGTTGAAACCGTAGCCGGCAAAGCGCTCGATCAAGCGCCAGACCGCCTGGGCCGTGTTAGCACCATAGCCTTTTTTCTTGGCCTGATCAATGAACTTTTTCTGCTCCCGCCTCATCATCGCCTGTTTCTTTTTGCCGATGGCCTTGCGGAGAATATCCGCCTCGCCTAAACTGTAGCCGGCCATCACGTTGGCAATCTGGAGACACTGCTCCTGATAAACCGCAATGCCGTAAGTTTCAGCCAAAATCGGCTCCAAATCCTGATGCGGATAAACAATCAGAGAGGAATTCTGTTTGCGCTCCACAAACTCATTGATCCACTGCATCGGCCCCGGCCGGTAAAGGGCGATCATGGCCACCAGATCAGAAAAACGGTGCGGTTTTAAATGCCGGGCCACTCGCCTCATGCCGCTGCTCTCCAATTGGAAAATACCCGTGGTTTCCCCTTGAGAAATCATTTCGTAAACCTTCTGGTCGTCAAGCGGCAGGTTGGAAATATCAATTTCTTCCTGGCGCAGGCTTTTAATGTATTCTTTGGCCTTTTGGAGAATGGTCAAGTTCCGCAGGCCGAGAAAGTCCATTTTCAAAAGACCAACCGCGTCTTCGGAAGCATTCAAGTCCAGGGCATACATATCATATTGGGTAATAATCCGCTCGCCGCTGACTTCTTTTTGCAGCGGCGTGTATTCTGTCAGTTTTTTATCGGCAATGACCACGCCGGCGGCATGCGTCGAAGCATGACGGGCGCAGCTTTCGACTTTCTTAGCCAAGTCTAAAAGCTTTTTGTATTTTTCTTCCCGGTAAAATTCCTGAAGCTCGTTAACATTTTTCAAAGCCTCGCTGATAGAATTGCCGAAAGGAATCAACTTGGCCACCCGATCAGGCTCGGAATAAGGCATGCCCAAAACCCGGCCGACGTCGCGGACCGACTGTCTGGCTTCCATCCGGCCGAAGGTGATAATTTGGGCGACTTTATCCTGGCCGTATTTCTGGGTGACATAAGCGATCACTTCGTCGCGGCGGTCGTCAGCGAAATCCAGGTCAATGTCTGGCGGCGACGGCCGTTCGGGGTTAAGAAACCTCTCGAAAGGCAAACCATGCTCCAGTGGGTTAATCGAGGTAATCCGCAGGCAATAAGCCACCAAAGAGCCAGCGACTGAACCCCGGCCTGGACCGACGCGGATTTCTTTTTCTTTGGCCCAGTTGACAAAATCCTGGACAATCAAAAAATAAGTGGCAAAGCCTTTTTTGCAGATGACCTCCAGTTCGTAATTCAAACGTTCTTTGATTGCTTTTTTGGCCCGAGGAAAACGCAGCTTGAAACCGTCATGGGCTAATTTTTTTAAGTAGCTTTCCGAGGTTTCGTCAGCCGGCAAGGGAAAATGCGGCAAAATCCATTTATCCAGAGGAATCTTTAAATCACACTGCTCGCTAATTTTTTGGGTATTTTCCAGGCTGTCAGGATACTGCCGGAAAAGACTTTCCATTTCCTCAGGCGTCCGCAGATAAAAATCAGGCGAGCTCAGCATCGTCAAACGATTGCTGTCGCTGATTAATTTCTTAGTCTGAATTGCCAACAGCGCATCTTGAGCTTCAGCATCATCTTGGACCACGTAATGAACATCATTGGTCGCCACCAAAGGAATCCCCAGCTGGCGGGAAAAGGCAATCATTTTTTGGTTGACTTTTTCCTGATTGGCAATCTGCGGATGAGCCTGAATTTCCAGATAAAAATCATCGCCGAAGATCTCTAAGAATTCTTTGGCTTTTTTTTCGGCCAGCTGATCTTCACTTTGAATTAAAAGCGTCGGAATTTCACCTTCTAAACAGGCAGTAAGACAAACCAAACCCTGGCTGTGTTCAGCTAAAACTGCCATATCAATCCGGGGCTTATAATAAAAACCCTCCAGGTGGGCAATGGTGGTTAGGACCAGAAGGTTTTTATAACCCTGTTCATTTTTAGCCAACAGCACTAAATGATACTGGTCGGCATCAACCTTCGGCTGTTTGTCAAAACGGGAGCGGTGCGCCATATAGGCTTCAACACCAATAATCGGTTTAATGCCGGCTTTCCGGCACTGCAGATAAAAAGGGATCACGCCGTACATCACGCCGTGATCAGTAATCGCCAGCGACTCCATCGCGCTGGCCTGACATCTGGTCAGCAATTCATCAATTTTGGCCAAACCGTCCAAAAGCGAATATTCAGTATGAACATGAAGATGACTAAATTTCACTCTTATACTTTTATACTTTTATACTTTTAAACTTTCGACTAATACCTGCCGCGTCAAAACCGCATCCGCCCTACCCTGAGCCAGCCGCTGCACCTGGCCGATTAAAAATTCCAGGGCCGCTTCTTTGCCGCGCTGATAATCAAGCACTGGCTGGGAATAGTTTTTAATTATTTCATCAATCCATTTTTTGATTTGTGGCGCGTCATTAACCATTGTTGTTTTTTTCTTGACTAATAACTGCACCAGTTCGGTTGGTAGATAGCGCTGGAGATTAATTTTCTGGTTAATGATCACGTTGGCAATTTTTTCAACGGCTAATTGATATTTGGCAGCGATTTTCACCGCTTCTTCAAAATAATCAGCTTTTTCTCGACTGGCTGTTAAAATTTCCGCTTGATATTCTGAAAGGCAATAATCTTTAATAAATCTTTTTATTTTCTTATCTGGCAATTCTGGCAAGTTTTTAATTTTAAATTTTAAATTTTTAATTTTTATCGGTGGAATATCTGGTTCAGGAAAATAGCGGTAGTCTGCCGCCGTCTCTTTAAGCCGCTGGCTAAGGGTTCTGCCTTTTTTCTCGTCCCAGCCTCGAGTTTCCTGAACCAGCTTTTCACCAGCCAGCAAAACCTTTCTTTGCCTTTCAATCTCATAAGCCAGCGCTCTTTCCATAAAGCGAAAAGAATTTAGATTTTTGATCTCGACTTTATACAAAGGCAACCCCTGACAGGGGTAGCCCCTGTCAGGTAGCTTCTTAAGACTGATATTAGCTTCGCATCTCATGCTGCCTTTTTCCATATCCGCATCAGAAATTCCCAGATAACGGATAATCTGCTGGAGTTTTTTCAGATAAATTTTTGCTTCTTCTGGGCTATGAATTTCCGGCTCGCTGACAACTTCCATCAGGGCTACGCCTGAACGATTAAAATCAATCAAGGTTGAACCGTCTCGATGGATCATTTTCGCCGTATCCTCCTCTAAATGCACCCGGGTAATTCCTATCTTTCTCTCCCCTATTTTTAACCAGCCTTTCTGGCAAAACGGTTGATCGTATTGGCTAATTTGATAGCCCTTAGGCAAGTCCGGATAAAAATAATTTTTCCGGTCAAATTTGGCAAATAATGGCACTTGGCAATTCAGGGCTAAGCCGGCCAGCAGGCACCACTCAATCGCTTTTTGGTTGGGCACTGGCAAGCTGCCAGGCAAGCCCAAACAAACCGGGCAAACATGAATATTCGGCTTTTGGCTAAAATGGTCGGCGGAGCAGCCGCAAAACATCTTCGACTTTGTCCGCAACTCCACATGCACCTCTAAGCCAATAACGGGTATAAATTTATTTAGTTTTGACATTTGAGTTTTAAGTTTAAGCAAGCTTCGGCTTGCGTTTTCGCCAATTAGTTCCCTGCTCATAAGCATAACCGGCTTGCAATAACAAATCTTCGCTCAACTGCGGTCCGATAATCTGCATCCCGATCGGCAAACCCGCTTGGCTGAAGCCGCAGTTAAGATTTAATCCCGGCAATCCAGCCAAAGTACTGGCTTCAACCAAGATATCCTGTAATTCACCAAACATGACGCTTTGCTCGCTGGCACCAACCGCTAAAGCCACTGAAGGTGAAGTCGGCCCGACAATTAAATCTGCTTGGCGAAAAACTTTCTCAAAATCCTGAATAATCAGCGTCCGCACTTGCTGGGCTTTCTGATAATAGGCTTCATAATAACCAGCGGAAAGCGTATAGGCGCCGAGCATGATTCTTCGCTGCGCCTCCTCGCCGAAATGTTGTCGGTTGCGACCATATCTGATGCCGTCATAGCGAGCCAAATTAGAAGACACTTCAGAGCGTTGAACAATCGTATAAACCGCGACCGCGCATTTGGGATCTAAAAGAGAAACGGGGATTATTTTCGCGCCTAATTTTTCCAGAACTTTAATCGCCTCTCTGACCTTGCTGGCCACTTCTTTTTCCATTCCAGAAACAAAATATTCTCGAGGAACGCCGATTTTTAAAACTTTAATTTTTTTCTTGATTGCTCGCAAATAATCTGGCACTGGCGCTGGTAGGGTGGTGGCGTCCAATTTATCTTCACCAGCCAAAACCTGCAGAACCAGGCCGGCGTCAATCACGGTTTTAGTTAACGGCCCGGGCGAATCAGTCGAAGACGCCATGGCGATCAAACCATAGCGGCTGACCCGGCCGTAAGTGGGTTTCAAACCAACGACACCGCACCAAGCCGCCGGCTGGCGGAGCGAACCGGCAGTTTCACTGCCAATCGCAAAAATGGTTTCGTCAGCCGCCACCGCAACGGCCGAACCGCCTGACGACCCGCCTGGAAGCCTCTTCAAATCCCAGGGATTTTTCGTCGTAAAAAAATCAGAAGTTTCCGTGGAGCTGCCATGAGCCCAAGCATCCAGGTTGGTTTTACCGATAAGAATCGCGCCGGCTTGCTTGAGTCGTTTGACTACGGTCGCATCATAAACCGGAAGATAATTTTCCAGAACTTTGGCCGCGGCCGTGGTTTTGACACCTTGAGTGCAAAAAGTATCTTTAACCGCCACCGGAATACCAGCGAGCGGCAATAAATCACCGCTGGCAATCTGCTCATCAGCTTTTTGCGCTGCGGCTAAGGCTTCTTTTTCGACAACCGTAATAAAGGCTTTGATTTTCTGGTCAACTTTTTTGATCCGCGCCAGACAAGCGCTGGTTAATTCCCGCGACGAGAATTTTTTTTCTCTTAAGCCTTTTTGGGCTTCAGTAATCGTTAATTCATTAAGCTTCATTAGAAAATCGCCTTAATTTTAAATAAATTATTCTCCTGGCTAGCGGCGCCGGAAAGCGCTTCTTCTGGCGTTAAAGAAGGAGTAGTTTTGTCTTCCCGGGTAACATTTTCTAAACCAGTCACTTGGCTGGTCGGTTCGACGCCTTTGGTGTCCAGCTGATGAAGACTCTTGACGTAATCAAGCGTCTCTGTCAACTGCAAGGCAAACTTTTTCACCTTCGCCTCGCTTAATTTAATCTGCGCCAAGCGAGCAATGTGTTTAACTTCAGCTTTGGTTAATTTTGATTTCGCCATTTTTAACGCCTACCTCAACCGTATCTCTGGCTTTTAATTTTTTCTCGACAATCAGCAGGGCAATTTCGTCTAAAATTAAATTCTGAATCACCCGCTTCAAGGGCCGGGCGCCAAATTCCGGATCATAACCTTTGACCGCTAAAACCCTTTTTGCCTCCTCGCTGACTTTAATCTTTATTTTTTGCTTTTTAAGCCGTTTGGCGACTCGAATCAATTGCAAATCAACAATTTCCCGAATCATTGCCTGGCTTAAAGAGCTGAAAACAATAATCTGATCTAAGCGGTTAATAAACTCCGGCCGGAAAGCTTTTTTTACTTCTTCTTCTGTTTGTAAATTCGAAGTCATAATGATAATCGTGTTTTTAAAATCCACGGTCCGACCCTTAGCGTCGGTCAAGCGGCCGTCATCCATAATCTGGAGGAGAATATGAAAAACATCCGGGTGGGCTTTTTCGATTTCATCAAGCAAAACAACGGCGTAGGGCCGTCGGCGCACCGCTTCGGTTAACTGGCCGCCCTCTTCAAAACCAATATAGCCTGGCGGCGCGCCAATCAAGCGAGCCACTGTGTGTCTTTCCTGATATTCGCTCATATCCAAACGAATCATCGCGTTTTCATCATTAAAAAGAAATTCGGCCAAGGCCCGGGCTGTTTCGGTCTTGCCGACGCCAGTCGGCCCCATGAAAACAAAAGCGCCAATCGGCCGATTTTCTTCGGCAATGCCGCTCCGGGAGCGGCGGATCGCATCAGCCACTTCTTTAATCGCTTCATCTTGGTTAACAACTCTTTGATGAAGTTCTTTTTCCAGCTGGGCCAGTTTGGCGGCTTCAGTGGTCATTAATTTGGTCACCGGAATGCCGGTCCAGCGGGAAACAACGCTGGCAACATCTTCTTCAGTCACTTTTTCCCGAAGCAGTCTTTTTTCCAGCGGGATTTTTTTCCAATCAGCTTCCAGGGTTTTAAGTTTTTTCTCAACTTCCGGAATTTCACCGTATTTTATCTTGGCGGCTCTTGCCAATTCTACCTCCCGTTCGGCTTTTTCCAAATCCAGTTTTAATTTATCAATTTTCTCCCGCCGCTCCTTGATGGCCAAAACCAAACCTTTTTGTTCCTGCCACTGCTTTTTCAGTTTGGCTTCTAGCCTCTTTTTTTCCTCAATCTGCTTGACTAAAGCTTGAATCTTGCTTTTTGCCTCCCGACCATTTTTCAGCGCTGCCAGCTCGATTTCCAGCTTAATGATTTCTCTTTTCAAATTATCTAAATCACTCGGCAGGCTTTCGATTTCTATTTTTAAACCTGAAGTGGCTTCATCAATCAGGTCAATCGCCTTATCCGGCAGAAACCGGTCGCTGATGTAGCGGCTGGAAAGAACCGCCGCCGCGATCAGGGCCTCATCAGTGATTTTGATGCCGTGATGCAGTTCATATTTCTCTTTGATGCCCCTGAGAATGGCGATGGTTTCTTCAATGTCAGGCTCTTCCACCAACACTGGCTGGAACCGCCTCTCTAAAGCGGCGTCTTTTTCAATGTGTTTTCGGTAATCATTAATGGTGGTGGCGCCAACGCAGTGCAGCGCGCCCCGAGCCAGGGCCGGCTTGAGCATATTGGAGGCATCAACCGCGCCTTCAGCCGCACCGGCACCCACCAAAGTATGCAGTTCGTCAATAAAAATAACATATTTGTCTTTCTCTTTCTCGATCGCTTTCAAAATCGCCTTCAGTCTTTCTTCAAACTGGCCTCTAAACTGGGAACCGGCCAAAACCGAAGCCAAATCAAGCACCAAAACTTCTTTGTTTTTCAAGCTCTCCGGCACATCGCCGCTGACAATCCGCTGGGCTAAACCTTCGATAATCGCGGTTTTACCCACGCCAGGATCGCCAATGAGAACCGGATTGTTTTTTGTCCGCCGGCTCAAAACCTGCATCACCCGCCTGATTTCTTTATCTCGGCCAATTACCGGATCCAACTTGCCAGCCCGCGCCTGCTTGGTCAAGTTTTGGGTGTATTTTTCCAGAGGTTTTTTATTGTCCTCCTGGGGCGTCTGGATGATAAATTGCGGACCCTGACCGTTCATGGCTTCATTTTATCCTGAAATTGCTGCCAAGGCAAGACATTGATAATGTCCTTTTTCTCGGCCCAGCCGCGCCGCGCCGCGATCACCCCGTATTCGAGGAAACGCATCGAGTCTGTCTGGTGAGCATCAGTATTAATCACCAGTTTCACGCCCACTTTAATCGCTTCCCTAATCAAAAAATCCGGCAAATCCAGTCTTTTCGGCATGGCGTTGATTTCCAGCCACTTGTCATTTTGCCGGCAGAAAGCAAAAATCTTTTCCCAATCAAGTTCATAGCCCTCCCTTTGCAAAAGCAAGCGACCGGTCGGATGGGTGAGAAACTTCACTTGCGGATGAGACAGGCCGCGCAAAACCCGTTCGGTCATGGCTTGACGGCTCTGGCGCATCGAGGAATGAATGGCCGCCGCGGCAAAATCAAGCAGCGCCAAACCCTGGTCAGGCACGGCCAAAGAGCCGTCAGCTAAAATATCCACTTCCATGGTATTCAAGATTTTAATTTCACAGCCATTTTCACGCTGGGAAAGCTGAGTAAATTTCTTACTCTCTTTAAGTTGTTCGATTGTTTCTTTTCGTTTTCTTAATAGAGCCATTATTTGACTCGGAGTATGTTGACTAACACTCGGAGAATGATCGCTTAAACCCACATATTCATAACCCAGTTCAATTGCCTGAAAAATAATTTCTGGAAAGCTATTGACGCCTTCATCATGACTTGACTCTTGATATTGGAAGTTAGAGTGAATATGCAGGTCGCCTTTGATATCGCTAAGCTTGACCAATCGCAGCAGCTGGTTTTTCTGAGCCGCTTCAATTTCACCCTGGCCTTCTCTTAATTCCGGCGGAATCCATGCCAAACCTAAATAGTTATAGAAGTTTTTTTCATCTTCAAAATTTTTAATTTTTAATTTTAAATTTTTAATTTTTTTTATGCCGTACTCTGATAAACTTAAGCCTTTTTTCAAGGCTAATTCCCGCAGCTGGATATTATGCTGCTTGCTGCCGGTAAAATACTGGAGCATGGCGCCAAAAGACCGGCTCTGAACCCGAAGATCAATTTGGCGCTTGTTTTTTAAAATCACCATGGCTTTGGCTCGACCTTGATTAACCACTTTGGCTACCTGGGGATAACGGACGAAATAATCAATCACTGCCTGGGGCTTTGACGTCTGCACCGCCAAATCAATATCGCCGACAGTGGCACAGCCTCGCCGCAGACTGCCGAGAACCTCAACCTTCGCCGCTGACGGGTGTTTTGCCAAATAGGCAACCAGCGGCTGGGCTAACTCTGCCGCCAGCGCTAGCAGCAGCCGGTCTTCTCTTTTCTTCAGCTCAAGGATATTCTTTAAAATTTGCCTTTCTGATTGAACGCCAAAACCCTCTAGGTTTCTTACCTTACCTTTTCTAGCGGCTTCTTTAAGCCTGTCTATGGCCTTTTCCTGGCTCTTAATGCTTAAACCATGAGCTAGTTTATAACTTGTTTTCGGGCCAAGGCCGGGAATTTCCAGAAATTCAAACATGGCCGCTGGCAAATCCTTGGTCATCCGCTCAAAATGCTTCACCCGGCCGGTTCGAAAAAGTTCGTCCAGATGGCCGGCAAGGTTGGCGCCGATGCCAGCCACGGTCGTTAATTTTCCCTCATCCCAAAGATCTTTCATCTCGCTGCTCGCCTGAGCGACTGCTTCCGCCGCTCTTTGATAGGCGATAATTTTAAACCGGTTTTCTTTTTTGACCTCATAAGCGGCCGCCATCAGCCTTAAAACCCGGCTGATTTCCTGATTGGTCATTTGCTGATGAAGCTTCATTAATCCAATCATAACATACGGTTGACTTCATTCTCGATGTTTGCTAAGATGGCTGGGCTGTGGTCGCGTAGTGTAGTCTGGCTTAACACGCTGCCCTGTCAAGGCAGAGACCGCCGGTTCGAATCCGGTCGCGACCGCACCATGTGTAATTGATCTCTTGATATCTCTGCCCAGAAAGGAGGAATCAATGGACGACCTGTTAAAAAATTGGTTAAAAAAGGTCAAACTGAATGAATCTCTGATTAGCACTTTACTGGGCGCGGCCGTGATAGTGGTAGTCGGTGTTCTCATTTTTAACTATTTCAGTAAGGGTCAGAAACCAGTCAGCAAAGAAGAGTTCACGGTTGAGGAAAAAGAAACGAGCGAAACCAGTTCGGCTGAGAAAGAACTGCCGCTGAAACACACGGTTAAGCCCGGAGAAAACCTTTGGAATTTAGCCGTGACTTACTACCAGGACGGTTTTCAGTGGACGAAAATCGCCGAGGCCAATCAGCTTAAAAATCCTAATGTCATTATTCCCGGCCAGGAATTAACTATTCCGCAAATTGTAATGCCGGCTCAGGCAGATGAAGGCCTGGAAACAATTACTGGTGAAAAGTACACAGTGAAAAAGGGCGACTCGCTTTGGACAATCGCTTTGCGGGCTTACGCTGATCCATATCAATGGGTACAAATTGCCGAGGCCAACCAGCTCGCTAATCCTAGTCTGATTCACCCGGGCAACGAGTTTATCATCCCGAGGGGTAAGTAAAAACGCGGTGGTAGTTCAGCGGTAGAATGTCTGCTTCCCAAGCAGAAGATCGCCGGTTCAAATCCGGTCCACCGCTCTGTTGTGGAGTAAGCACGAGAAAAAAACCAAAAAAATTAAATTTTCTCTGTAATTATTATTTCTTCGCCTAGCATGTCAATAATTTTCACGGCCGCTGTTGTTTTTTTCTTGGAAATTTCAATCTCGTATTTACCTTGAATTAAATCATTCTTCTTCTCGGGAACATCAGAATGAACAACATGAAAGGCTTTACCATCATAGTTTGTGTCAATTAAGACACAGTCAATCATTGATCTAAAATCAGAGATTTTTGTCTTGAAAAGAATATGGTCAATGTTGAGCCTTTCAATAATTGTGGGTGAAATGAAATCTTGAATTTCAATAATTGCCTTTTTGTTTTTTCTTTTAATTTTTACTTTTGCTTCATCTGGCTTGTGAATTAAGAAATTGCCGTATTTTTGGTCGGTTTTAAGCTCAATCACTTCAATTTTATTGACCGGATGTTTTTTGTTCCACTCTTCAATTACCGGATCAATGGCTAATTCTTTTCCCAAACAAACGACGGTAATGTTTCTATCCTCGCTTGGCCTCTTTTTTAATTCATCCTGAATCAACTGAAAATCAAGCAAAGTGAAAGGGCGGTTGAAGTCAACGATTTTTACCAAGTTTTGGCCCAGTTTTCCGTCAAAAAAGGAGTCGGTCCTGATCCGCTGAATGCCAATATGCTGGACGGCTAATTCTATAGCTTCGGTCCGTAGAAGTTGTAAATCATAGTTATTGACTTTGTAAGTAGCAAAGGAGGCGCCCAGCTTCTGCGCTCTTTTACTTGTTATTTGAATCGCTCCCTTATTAATATCACACCCAATCCACCGCCGGCCAAGTTTTTGGGCAACGGCGCAAGTTGTCCCTGAGCCAATAAAGCAGTCTAAAACCAGATCACCAAGATTAGAAGAAGCCTTAATAATTCTTTCCAAAAGAGCTTCGGGTTTTTGCGTAGCGAAACCTACAAACTCCTTTCTATATCTTTCCGTAGCCCAAATATCAATCCACCAGTCCTCTAATACCTTGCCTCTTTTTTCTAATTTTTGTATTTCTTCCATTTGCTTTTTGGAAACCCGTCTTTCCCTAATAGTTCCAAAAGTTTCAACACGACCTGTATCATGAAGCCCGCTTTTATGAGGCATCGTCAGTTGGTTAAATGTATATTGACTTGATTTTGAATAAAACAAAATTACATCATGCTTTCTTGAGAAAGTTTTTGGGGTTTTTCTTGGTCCGGTATAACACCAGACAATCTCATTAACAAAATTTCCCTGCCCAAACACTTCATCCATCAACAACTTTACATAATGCCCCACATGCCAATCCAAATGAACATAAATGCTTCCGGTTTCCGCCAATAACTCTTTCAATAAAATCAATCTCTCATACATAAACTGCAAATAAGCATCATTGCGCCACATATCAAAATACATTGTTTGCTGTAATAAATTGGCGTCATCAATATCGGTTCTGGTTTCTTTCAGTCCTCGCAATTCAACTCTTCTAACATAATCAGCGCCGCTCATAAATGGCGGATCAATATAAATTAAATCAATTTTCCCTCTAAACCCTTGCTCTAAAGAGTAGCTAAGATGTCTTTGTTGTCTCCATGAAACAAAAGATTCTGCCAATTTTTTTCTAAACCCTTGTATTCTGGAATTTCGTATTTCAAGCCGGTTTTTTGAGGATCAAAAACTTCTAACAATTGAGTTGGATAGCCCTTAACATAATCAAGCGGTTTTTTGCCAACCCAAGTTAACATCGGCCTGCCTTTAGCCGGAGTGATTTTGATTTTTTGTTCTTTTGGTTGTTTTGGTGTCATATTTTTCACTTTTTGAAAATATTTGTTGTGGTAGGATTGTATAATGGCGTTCCTAGTTTAATATGATATTCTATACTATGTGATTTACAGAAATTTATTACCTTTTTAGCCATCTCTTTATAAAAATCATTACTATTTTCCCATATTTGAGAATAATTACCATTATAATAATTTAATCTAGAATAATTTAGTTTCCCAAATATGATTTTTTGGACAAAGCCTATTCTTTCCAAAATTTCTTCAATATTCTCTGCCCCTGTTTCTTCTAGCTTGGGTAATTTAGGCGTAGGGTAAGGTTCCATGCTCACCCAAGTTTTCAACCCGGCCCTGGCAAGTTTTTCTAGAGATTCCAGTCTTTTTTCGTAAGGAGCCGAGAATGGCTCATATGTCTTTTTAAATTTTTCATTCAAGGAAACTAAAGTAATTCCATATTCATTAGTCTGTAAAAAATTCTTTCTGTCTAAAATTTCCTCAGGATAAAATCCTTTTGTTAAAGTAGTCACTTTTATTCCCTCTTTATTTAATCTTTCAATAATTTTTAAAGTCATTTCTTTTATTTCAGGAATCAAATCTTTTTCCTCAAAATCATACATAAAAGGGTCTGTCATAAAACAAAGGTGGACAAAATGCTCTATTTCGTTTTTATATTTAGGAATTTCTTCCTCCAAAAGCTCCAATGCATTTAATACAAGTTTTGGTTTTCTCCAATCCTCATCATTTTTAATCCATCCAAATCTTTGCGCCATCTTCATGGCATAACAAGGGAAATTACAACCATGCATACATCCGATAATATGATTAATTGTCCAGTCGCCATATTCGACTTTAGTTTTATAAAGAAGTGAATCTCTGGGCTTAAACCGAAGCTTGGGGGAAATAGATAAAATGCTATTTAAATAGAAATCTCTTCCAAATAAGGTAAGGCCAGAAATTTTCTCTTTATATTTAACATATATGCTTCTAACTATTTTATTTGTAATAGAATTATTTCTCGAGGCAAATAAAAGATAGTAAATAACATCTTTTCTTATAGGATATTTCATATCAAAACCAACGACATTGTACCCACTTTTTACAAATAGACTTTCTATATACTCACGAAGCAACTCTAAAGTTTTTTTGGTTTTATAGTCCACGTCTTCACCGAAAAAATCTTTTAAGGAATTTACTGTTTTTACCCCCTTGAGGCTTGAAGATAACTTTTTCACTAATCCTCGTGTTCTTGTTACTCCTTCTTTACTATAATTAAGGAAAACATCAATAGGATTATTTAATTCTAAATATTTTCTAATGGTGCTTTTATGGATGTTTATCCCGTAAGGATCAATGAGAAGAAATAACGGATTTTTTGTGTCATTTATTATTCTTTTAATTATTTCCTTACTCTTTTCATTACAATCTCCATTATAAAAATTGAGCTCAACAATATTTTCCATTTCTGGATTGCTTTTTATAAAGCCAGAGACTCTCTTTTGTAATTCGCTATAGTAACCTTTGTTTTTTTCAACTAAAAATAGCTTAATCTTAATATTACTCTTTTCCAGTTTCTTTTCCTGATTTAAAATTTCCTCAAGAAAAATTAGGGGCGAGCCACTAATTTCTTTCCCCTTGTCTTTATAAGCTCCCTTTCCCGCAAATAAGTCTATAACATACCATTCTTTAGCAATCCATTTTTGTTGTCTGGGAGCATTCCATATAGTAAGCCATATATTGAAGATATCTCTAAGCATTTGGAGTTTTGCTTTAGTATGAGGCCTACAACTGATGTCCCACAAATTTTTATCTTTCATTGCTTTCATAATTTTAATTTTATTTATAAACCCACTTTTTAACCTTCTCTATTTCTCTAAATCCGAGTTCGTCACGAGTGGTTTCTAAAATTTCGTATTTCAGCCTTTCTGGATTTAATTTCTCTACTCTCCGCATCTCTTTTTCTTTTAATGGCTTATTACCTCTGTCTGGTTCACCAGTGATTTCGATTATTAACATTTTACCGTTTTTCTTGCGAATTAAAAAGTCTGGTGTGTAATTGCGCCAGCTTCCTTTTTTATCTTTGTATTCAAAGAAAAAGTCAGTTTTCTTCGGATCGTCAATCGCGCCGGTAAAATAAATGTCTTCAATATTATCTGAGTCTTCATTTAATGCTCTCAAAATACTTTCAAAAAATTCTCTTTCCGGAATAGAGTCGAAATTATAAGGGGAATAATGAAAGCCAAATGGAAGCATCGGCTGCCTATATCTTTTGATAAACTCCTCGTATCTTAAAAGCAATTCGTCTACTTTATCTTTGCGCAACCTGATTTCGGTAACATAAATTGACTTGCCGTTTTCCTTTTCTTGATCAAAGCCTTGTTTTATTATTAAAGCCAGGGCTTGCTCTAAGACCTCGCTAGTAATCTTATAATTTTTAACCTGTTTTTCTATTTGCTTTTTAATTTCTGTTGCTTCATTTTCTAAAATCTCATTATCGGGATAGAAAGTTTTTAATTTCTTGCAGACATCCATTAAAGACAAGCGGTAGATATTTGATATCTCAACTGCCAAACTATAAGTATCAACATAATCAGGCTCAATTTTTAGCTTCTCTCGGGCAACGGTGACTAAAACTTTCTTTCGACTGAATTCATCAGGAGTGAGAATTTCTTTTATTTTCTTTTGCTTTTTCACAACTGGCTTTTTAATTTTTATTTGGGGTTTATGCTTTAAATTTATTGGCACTACTTTTTGAATTTTCTTTTTCAATATCACTGGTGGAATTTCAATTTCTCTTAAAATGACTCTCTCCTTGATTAGGTTTTGTAGGGTTTGATTTAATTCCTCTAAAGATTCTCCATATGTTTCTTTAAGCTGACTGTCTAAAATCGGGACATTATCTTTTGAAAGATAAATCTTTGCTTTGTTTTGATTTCCTGGCGTTTGTCTTAAACACCGCGAAGCGGCTTGTAAAACAAAATTATTACTGCCTGATGTTAATTTTCTTGCTAAAGCGGTAGCAAAAAGAGAAAGACAATTCCAACCTTCCGTTCCCTTATTTACTAACAGAAAAACTCGATAAGGAATATGGGTGTCATTTATTCTATTGTCGAATAAGTCTTTTATATCCCCTGGTGATTCGTTATGAACTTCCAAAACTATAGATGGGTCTAGCTTTTGCTTCATTAAAGTTTTCTCAATAATTGGCTTTGCCTTTCTTAAGTCTTCTATTTTGGGAAAATAAATGGCTAATTTTGCCGAAGATCCATCGTAAATTTTGACTTTTTTATAATTTCTGAAGAAGTCAGCAATGACATCTTCTAAAAATTCTCTTTCGGAAACTTCGGGATAAGAAGTGATATTGCCGCGCACTTCTTTCAGTATCCCATCTTTGATCCCTTGAGATAGTCCATACCAATAAACTACATCTTTCAGAATTTGCCTTTTGTAGTAAGGAGTGCCGGTAGTATTAACTACTACTAAAGTATTCTCTGCTAAGTAATTAACCGTCTGTCTAACTCTCTTTAATCGTTTATCAAGCGCTTGACCGTAAGTATGGTGAGCTTCATCAGAAAAAATCGCTAAATTTGGTAAGGAAGCAATTGTTTGGAGTCTTTGGTTCGCCACTGCCTGCTTAGCTTCATCTTCTCTTGAAACATCAACAAACAATCCTCTTAAAAGAGATTTGGTAATAGTTTGTTTTTGGATTCTAATTTTTTCTGTGTTAGTAACAACAACATTAAAACTACTACCCTTAATTATGGGAATATCCTTTTCACCATCCCGAGTGTAGGTAATTTTCACTGTGCTAATAAATTGTTTGTGAAGCCTTGGAGGCAAAATTTTTTCGTAAGGAACATCGGAAATCTCTTTTAGAGCGCCTAAAATTGTTTTCCCAGGTGCGAAAACCAAAGCGTTTTTAACAAAAGAGTCATCAGGATACTCCAACGCCATCGCAAATTCTGTGGTAATTATTGTTCCAATTAAAACAGTTTTGCCCGCACCCATTGCCAAGGCTAATATATAGCTCGGATAGTCTAAAAGAAGCGACTCTCTTGTAGTCTGCAGTCGATATTTTTTAACAAACTCGTCATCGGTTTTTATTTTCTGAATTATCCTCTTGATACCGCCACCAGATAGAGCAATGTTCTTCCAATCCTCTTCGGATAATTGGATATTTAATGCATCGAGGAGATTTTTTTTGGAAAAATACTTTTGATAGAGATTGAAAATCTGGGGAGTATTTTCAACTAGTCTCAAATACCAGTAAGTTTCAAGAGCTTCAAGCTGGGCTTTTCTTAAATACCCTAGTCTTTCATCGCCATTTTTGGATTTTGTAAAATTAAAATCAAAAATCTCGGAAATTGCAGGATATCGGCATTTATATCCAGTTTTTCGCCAATTTTTAACCTGTTTTTTTAAAATTTCATTCAGATTCATATTTTTTTACTATCTAGTAATCTATTTCTTTAAATCTTTCTAATTTGTATTGCCTGCCGCATTGGGAACATTTGATTTCTTTAATATCTTCTGCTTCGGGCTCACATACCAAGGTTTTTTTATTATCAACACAGCCTTCATACATTTTTTCGGCAAAAATTAAAAACTTATTATTGCCACATTTACACTTAGAAATGAGTTTCATTGAAAAAGTCTTTCTTTTTAAATTCTAACATAAATTACTTTACAACGAGCGTTTGACCACAAAAGGCCCTCTGTTAAAATAAATTTTTTTTGCTGACGTAGCTCAGTGGTAGAGCAATCGCTTCGTAAGCGATCGGCCGGTGGTTCAAGTCCGGTCCACCGCTCTGATGTAGAAAATTGTTTATCTAATCCACTCGAGAGAAACTTTATTTTTTAATTTTTTAAACTCCGAGTCAGCCGTTAAGATGGAAGCCTTGATTTCACAAGCCAAAGCAGCAATGAAGCAGTCAGCTAAGGCAATCGGAAATTGGGCTTTTATTTCTGCTGCTTGAAGGACTAATTCATTGCTGACCGAGACTAGTTCAATCGGCAACTTTTTAATCAGTGATAAAGTTTTCTGGGCATCTTCTTGTCCTCGCTTTCGCCAAACTTGGTAATAAATTTCACCTAAATTCAACCAACAGAGAAAAAGCTTAACCTTTTTAGCTTTAGCTTCCTCAAGCAATTTTTTGACTTTTAAATAACCCTTCTCTTTTCGAAGAAAAGCAATCAAGGCGAGGCTATCAACCACTATTTTTTTCATCCTTCTTTCTGGAGATCTTTTTTTCTCTCTTGAATAAGTTCTTTGGTCCAAGATTGACCATCTTTAGCGGCAAATAAACCACAAGCGGCTCTAACAGGTTCTTTGTCAATTGGTTCAATAATCAGCTTTTTCTCCATAATTTTTGGCAGAATGACTACTTTGCCTTTAGGTTTAATGCCTAAAAGCCTGCGAAAATTGGCCGGTATTAAAATCTGGCCTTTTGGAGAAACATCAACAGTAGTGGGTACTAGATAAGGCATTTTTTAACCTCTTGTTAAGAAGTATAACTTTAATAGCAAAAGTTGTCAATGGACAATCTAAGTTTGACTTTTAGCGTAAAGAGGATTGACTCTAAGGAAATATGCTAAAATACAGTTTAGT
This sequence comes from uncultured Gammaproteobacteria bacterium, assembly GCA_964612215.1. GTDB lineage: Bacteria > Patescibacteriota > Microgenomatia > CAZTEW01 > CAZTEW01 > CAZTEW01. Next base: position 5,467 of record CAZTEW010000008.1, on the reverse strand, counting down.
TAATGCTGGCGTAGCTCAGTGGTAGAGCAATCGCTTCGTAAGCGATCGGCCGGTGGTTCAAATCCACCCGTCAGCTCCGAATGAAAAGAACCGTTGTTTTTGTCTTTTTAACTTTGGTGCTCATCGGCCTGATTATCTATAAGGGCGTGCCGTTTTTAATTCAAATGGCTGGCTTTTTTGGCGATCTCAAATCCTCCAAAGAACTGGTGGAAAATGAGGACCAAACGCCGCCTTCGCCGCCCCGGCTTCAGGCAGGGCCTGGAGCCACCAATGATCCCTATGTCACTCTCAAGGGCTTTGCCGAAGCCGGCGCCACTGTCAAAATTTTCCTCAACGCCGAGCTGGAAAAAGAAGTCATCAGCGACAATGACGCCAGTTTTATCGTTGATTCGCTTTTCCTCAGCAGCGGTAAAAACCGCCTCCAGGCAAAAGCCATTGATCGAGCCGGCAATGAAAGCGAAGACTCAGTAATGATGATCATTGACTATGACAACCAGGCGCCGGCTTTAGAAGTTAATCAGCCAGAACCTGCTGAAAAAGTGAAGATTTCCGGCAAAACCGAACCGGAAGCGACCTTAAAAATCAATGACCGCTTGATTATCCTCGACCAGGAGGGAAATTTCACCTCTGCAATTAACCTTGATGAAGGCGAAAACAGAATTTTAGTCAGCGCCACTGATCAAGCCGGCAACCAAACCGAAAAAGAAATTATTCTCAACTACGCTCCTTAGATCCCAATCTCAACCAAAGCCACAGCAGCACCCAGGGATAAAAAAACGAGTGGTTGAAAAGGCTGTGAACGAAAACCGCGGTCACGCTGATCGGCTCAATCTGAAACATTCGGCCAACCAGCCAAAGAAAAGCCAGCAGGCCGAAAATGCCGGTCGTCGCCCAAACAAAAAGCAGGCTGGAATCAGCCCCAGCAGCGCTATGACTGGTCTGCCAATCCTTCTGCAGAAAGCCATAATCGCGCTGAACATCGCGGTAAAAATTAAAGCCAATGCCCAGCCAGGGCTGGTCTTTGACAATCTGCCAGGACTGTTGATAATTTCTGATTCTGGCGGCAATCGTGCTGGTTCGTTCTAATTTAGCGCCTTCGCCAGCGGGTTGGGGCAAAAGCAAAAGCGTCATTAAAAAAAGACTGATGATGCCGAGGAAGAACTTTTTTGCTTTTTTCTGATAAGCAATCATCGCCATCGCAATTAAATAAGCCAAATAAGAAGAGCGGGAATAAGTCAGAGCTAGCGCTGAATAGCAAATAGCAAATAGCGAATAGCGAATAGCGAATGGCGGAGAGTTTTTGGCGCGGCCAGACCAAAATTCTTGAACGATTAAAATCAAAGTTAAAACTAAAATCAGACCAGTAAAAGCCGGATCCAGAAAAGGCACGATCAAACGATAATAGTGGTCATCCCAACCGTAAGCGCTGAGCCATCTCATATCCGGCCAAAAAAGATACTGTAACCAGCCGATAGCCGCACTTACCAGGCCGAAGCCTAACAACCAGCGCCAAGAAACCCTGAGGTAAAAATAAGCCAAGGCCAAAAACAGCCAGCGGCCAAGATAAGCTAAGGCAATGAAAGACTCAGTTAAAGAATGGCCTGGCAATCTAATCAGCCACGAGAAAAAAGCGATTCCCAGAAAAACGAGCATTGGCTCTTTTAAGGATTGGCGCGGCTGTCCTTGATTTTTCTCCCAGGTTTTAACCCTGACTACCAGCGAATGAAAGCTCATCAACCAAGCCATCATCAAACCGGCCCAGCCGTCCAGAAAACCCAGCCGGAAAAAATAATTTTGGCTAAACTTCAGCAATGGATAAAAAAACAGCTGGCTCCAGAAAAAATTCTTCTCCTCTCTGGCTCGCAAGCTGGTGTAATGATTTATTTTCTCCAGGAATTCTGTCAGGCTCGGATGCGGATAATGAAGCAGTGGTTCTTCGAGGTCGCCAATTTTTCCTTTAACCTGCCAAGTCTCATGAACCCGGCCCTGCCAGCGGCCGCTGTTTTTCCTGGCTAAGCGCAACAGCCTGACCCGGCTGGTTTCGCCATGCTTCAGCCAGCAACCCAAGAAAAAATCCCGCCTTTTAAAATAAAAGCCATCATAATTCATGATTCGTGATTCATAATTTAGAATTTCGCCGGCCAAAGCGGGCGAAATTCTCTCGTCAGCATCGATAAACAAAACCCAGTCATTCTTCGCTTTTCTCAGGCCAAGTTTTCGTTGACTGGCAAAATCGCCGGCCAGCCGCCGCTGGAAAACTCTGGCTCCATGCTCCCTGGCAATTTCTCTGGTTCGGTCTGGGGAAAAATCATCAACCACAATCATTTCGTCGCAAAAATCAAGACTCTTTAAACAACCCTTGATATTTTTTTCTTCGTTTTTAGTTAAAACTACGGCTGAGATTTTCATTTTTCGAAAAGCCTTAAGAATATTTCTAGTAAAAAAGCAGTCAAGCAACCATAATGTTTTTTAAAATAATAAAAGCGGCTCTGTTGAAAAATCTGTCTGGTTTTTTTCTCTGTGGGCGTGCTTTGGCTCCAAAAATGAATTACTTTTGCTTTTGGTTGAAAAAAAACTTGCCAGCCAGCCTGCCTCGCCCGGCGGCATAAATCTGATTCTTCAAAATAAAGAAAAAATTTCTCGTCAAAACCACCTAATTTTTCAAAAACATCTTTTCTCATCATCAAAGCCGATCCCGGCACCACCGCTACTTCCCTGGCTATCTTTTTATTCCAGCCCACCAGCCAATAACGGTTAGCCCAGGGATTTTTGGGCCAGAATTTTATCAGCCAAGAAAAACCAAAAAGAGCCGCTAAGGGCGTTAATTCGCCTGTTCCTTGTTTCTGATAAGGCTTTTTGTTTTTATCAAGAATCAGCGGAGCAACAATGCCGGCTTTCTCGTGTTTATCTAAAAACTCCGCTATGCTTTCAATCGCCCTCGGCTGAACAACCGTATCTGGATTAAGAAAAAAGAGATATTTACCCCTGGCTCTTTTTGCACCCTGATTGCAGCCAGCGCTAAAGCCGATGTTTTTTTGATCGTTATCGACAATGATTATTTCCCATTGACCCTGATTATTAATCGATTTCAAGCAGGGCTCTAAATACCTCTCGCTTTTATACTTAACAATAATTATTGAAACAAGCGGTTTCATTTCAGAATTTTTATTGCCTGAAACCAAATTAATGGTTGAATCAAAAGCGAGGAAATCAGAACCGCCAGGGCCGCGCCGGCAATTTCAAATCTGACCACTAAAGGAACAATTAAAACAAAAAGGAGAATAAATTTAACAAAGGTAATTTTAGCCACCAAATTTTGCTTTTTAAAAGTATAAAAAATCGGCGTGGCCGCCCCTCCCAAAGCCCTAGTTAAACCAAAAATGGCTAAAATTTTAAGAGTCGGCGCCATTGACAACCAACGCTCGCCTAAAATAATTTTAATAATTAAATTAGGGAAAAAGAAAATAACCGTTGTCGTGGGAATAACCAAAAAAATGATTCCGAGGAGAGATTTTTTAAAAGCCTTTTTGACCTGTTCTTTTTTTCCGGCAATACGGGCGTAAACTGGAAAAGTAACCCGAGAAACAACATCAGTCACTTCAGTAAAAGGCAGGTTGGAAACTTTATAAGCTAAACGATAAAACCCTAAGCTCTCTACCCCTAAAATTTTACCGACAACGGCATCATCGCCTTCGGTGACTAAATAAGAAAAAATTCCAGTGAGAGTAATCCACTTGCCCTGGGAAATAATCCGCTTGGCTTTTTCTTTTTCCCAAACAAACCTTGGCCGCGGCCGGCAAAAAATGAAAGAAAAAAACACTTCTAATCCCGAGGCAAAAAGCAAAGCAAAAATTAAGCTCGCTATCGACCGCGTTAAAAGAATGCCCACAACAACCACGATTGATTCAGCTAAATAGATCGCGCCTCGAAAATAAAATTCTTTTTTAAATTCCAGATTCTTTCGAAATTGAATAACGGCTGGATTAATAAAGCCTCTGGTGAAAGGAATCAGGCTGGTAAAAAACAGAAGCTTGGCCACGCTGGGTAAATTAAAAAATCTCGCTAATGGCAAGGAGGCTAAAATAATTAAAAAAGCAATCAAGGCTCCCCGAAAAATTGAAACCACCCAAGCAGTATCAATGAATGTTTTCAGTCGCTTTTTTTCTTGGATAATGACTGTGTTGATGCCGGTTTCGGTTAAAATTTCAAAAAGATTTAAAACCAGAGTCACAATGCCGAAAACGCCAAACTGGGCGGGCAGTAAAATTCGAGCGAGAATAGCGGTTCTTAATAAAGCCAGGACGCGTCCAAAGGCCTGAAGACCCCCAAGCCAACCTAACCCCTTAAGAGTTTGTTTCAAGAAGCTCATCGCCTTTTTATTATACCCCAGAAGGCACCGGCCATAACGGCTAAATCCGCAATGATCTGCAACACCGGCAGATAAATCAAGGCCCGATAGTCTTTAACCCGGTGGTAATTTTTAGCGATCGCCCAGAGAAAATAAACACCCAAAACTAACAAAGCATCGGACCAGACCCGGAAAAGCAGCCAAAAGCCTAAAAAGTAGCGGAGAAAAACCAAGCCTATCTTCTGGAGGTGCGGCCAGAAAAGCGCCTGGCCGTCGCCGACAGCATAGTGGAAAAACTGCTGAGCGGCCTGCAGTAAATTTTCTCTCTGCGGCCAATAAACCACTGCCTGGGGCGCCCGGCTAAACTTAAAGCCGGCTTTTTTCAGACGCTGAGCAAAAACCAGATCTTCGCAATAATCCAGCTCCTTTGGGTAGCCGCCGATTGCTTGCCAAGCTGGTTTGCGGAAAGCGATTGACCGCGAAGACGGCAGCTCGGCCAACCGGCCGCTATAAACAGCCAGGCATTTCTGGAAAACGTTTTTTACCAGCGGGCGGAAATTGCCGACCACTACGTCCGCGTTCTCATTTGCCAGCGGCCGGCTGATTTTCTCCAGCCACTGCTGGTCCAAACGGCAGCCGGCATCAGAAACAGCTATAATTTCTGCCTGCGCCTGCTTGATAGCCAGGTTGCGGCCGCTGGCACGATTGATGCCAAGCTGGCCGCCGTCAATGACGATGACTTCGTCCGGCCGCCGGGTCTGTTTTCTTAACGACGCCAGTAAAACCTTCAAGCCCGGCTGGTCGTTCTTCACCGTGGTGATGAAAGCGATTTTTGCCATAGTTTTTCATAAAGATCAGCCACTTTTTCCCAAGTCTGCTTTTTGACCCACTGATAAGCTTTATCTATAGCCTCTTTTTCTTTTTCTGGATGCCGGAGATAATCCTTTAACTGCTTCATCAGCTCGTCGGCGCTGGCAGAGATCACCATTTTATCCGCCAGCGGCGACATTTCCAGATAGTCTTTTTTCAAGGGATTGTCATAAACGCTGAAAACCAAGCGCTTTCTTGCCATCGCCTCCAGAATCGCCAAATAACCGGAGGTAAAAATAAACCGGCTCT
>CAZTEW010000007.1:0-26293 GCA_964612215.1 uncultured Gammaproteobacteria bacterium | reverse complement strand
AAAGAATTCGCCAGATTATTTGGGGTCCGCTATGTTAGTTTGGTTAACTCTGGCTCCTCGGCCAACCTCTGCGCTTTCTCGGCGCTGACTAGCCGTGCTTTGGGCAAAAGAAGAATCAAACCAGGGAATGAAGTCATTACTATTGCCACTGCTTTTCCCACGACTGTTAATCCGATTATCCAAAACAACTGTCTGCCTGTTTTTATTGATGTCGATCTTGCCAACGGCAACGCCATGGTTAACAATATTAAAAAAGCCATCAATCAAAAGACACGGGCAATCATGCTGGCCCATGCTTTAGGCAACCCTTTTGCTTTAGAAGCAATCCTCAAACTGGTAAAAAAACACCATTTATGGCTGATTGAAGACTGTGCTGATGCCTTAGGATCAAGATACGACCAAAAACTGGTCGGCACCTTTGGCGATCTCGCCACTTTTAGCTTTTATCCAGCCCACCAAATCACCATGGGAGAGGGTGGAGCGGTAATTACCAACCACCCCAAATTACACCAGGCGGTTCGGCAGTTTCGCGATTGGGGAAAAGATTGTTGGTGTGAAACAGGAAAAGATAATGCTTGCGGAAAACGTTTTGGCTGGAAATTGGGCAAACTGCCGTCTGGCTATGATCATAAATATATCTACTCTCAGATTGGCTATAATCTCAAACTCACCGATTTTCAGGCGGCGATTGGCGTCGCTCAATTAAAAAAACTACCGCGATTTATTAAAAAAAGAAAAGAAAATTTTAGCCATCTTTATCGCTTTTGTAAAAAATACGAACGATTTTTTATTCTGCCTCAATGGGAAAAGAGAGCCGAACCCTGCTGGTTTGGCTTGATGTTGGTTTTAAGAGATAGTTGTCCGTTCAACCGGCTTGAGATAGTTAAATTTTTAGAAGCAAAAAAAATCGCCACGCGCAGTCTTTTCGGAGGAAACCTGTTACGCCAACCGGCATATCTTAAGATTAAACATCGGGTGGTTGGAAGTTTAAAAAATGCAGATAAAATTATGAAGGACGGTTTCTGGTTGGGAGTCTATCCTGGAATTGACAAGCAAAGATTAAAATACATTAAAAAAACCTTAACTGAGTTTTTATCTTCATTTTAAGATAAGATAAAAAAACGACCAGGGGTATAATGAATATCAAGCGGGAAGTAGCACAATTCGCGTCAGACAAGATTCTTAACAAGGCTCATCTTGGCCGGGTCATCAAGTGGGTAAGAGGCGAAAATGTCCCGCCAATCACGGTAGAAATAGATATGACGAATATCTGTCCGCATCGCTGTCCGGGATGTGCCGGCGGGATGGAACAGGAGGCGGCTTGTTTGCCTAACCCGAAAAGGATTGTTGATGAGATACTAAGCCTCGGCTCTAAAGGAATTACTTTCACAGGTGGAGGAGAGCCGTTGGTTGACAAAAGGACTCCTGAGATAGTCGAGTACGCGGCTCAAAAGCTAGACGTGGGCTTCATCACCAACGGGGGGCTGATTGACAGGGAAAATGCGAAGGTTCTGGTTGACAACTGCGTCTGGGTCAGGGTTAGCCTTGATGCCTCCAACTCGGAAGACTACAAAAAGACGCATGGGATGCCCAAGGAAGAGTTCTACAAGGTGATTAAAAACATTAGCCTCTTGGTTAAAGCGAAAAAGGAGTCCGGTAGCGATTGCACAATCGGAGTGGGCTATCTGACCAATAAATCGATGTTAACGGGAATGGAAGAAGCAACTATAATCTGTAAAGGGTTGAGAGTCGATTACATCCAGTTCCGGCCCTTCCACTATGACCGCACACCAATTGATGAACAGCTAGAGAAGTGCCTGAGGCATGAAGAAGGAAACTTCAAAGTGTTATGGTCAAAGCATAAGTATGAGGCCATGAAGTACGGCAGTGGGAGGCGGGACTACGGCAAATGTTATGGACATCAGTTCGCGGCTGTCATCGGGGCGGACGGGAAAATGTACGTCTGTTGCCACATGAGGGGGATAAGAAAGTATGTCTTGGGAGATACCAACGAACATTCAATTCAAGAGATTTGGGATTCAAAAAAGAGGCAGGCTGTTGTCGACAACATTGACTTTAAAGATTGCCCGCCGATGTGCCGATGTAACACTTTCAATAGCATCTTGTGGCAAATCAAAAAGTCAAAAGAGCATGTTAATTTTCTCTAAATGAAAAAATTGCTATAATGACAATATTTCATATGACAAAACTAACCAAGGCTTTACTCATTCTTCTTCCCGCCTGGGCCTATCACAATACTTATTTAACCCCCTATGCTGTTTGGTTCTTCGCTCTAACCCAAAATTGGTTCAGCGAAAATGGTCTTATTCTCTATCGTGATGTTATCTATCATCATACTCCCTTGCCTCTTTTTTTTCTTTTTAGTTTATCAAAATTCTTAGGCAATACACCAGAGTTGCTTCGTTTTGCCTCATTCCTTTTAACCATTCTTTTTGGCTACGGTGTCTATTTGACTGGAAAACAAATCTCTCAAAAAATAGGAAATACTGTTCTCTGCCTTTTTTTCATCACTTTTTTGCCTCTTTTTGATAACTTCCATCCTGAAGAAATGTCAGCTTCTCTCTTGGTTCTTTATGCCACCTACTTTTTTTTAAAATTTTGGCAAAAACGTTCTTTTGCTTGGCTATTTCTTACCGGTTTTTTCACCGCCTTAGGATTGATGTCAAAACAAGTCGCCATCGGCATCGTTCCGGCTTTTATTATAGCAACCTGGTGGTATTTGAGCAAAAACCTGCCTGCCGGCAGGCAGGGTAAAAAGCTCTCTTCTTTTTTCTTAAAAGGAAGTTCTTTTTTCTTGCTAGGCTTCTCATTGGCAATCACTCCCTTTATTCTTTATTATTTCTTTAATCAAGCCTTGGCTGATTTTTTTTACTGGAATTTCACTTTTAATCTTACCACCTATCCTCAACAAAGCACGCCTTATGCCTTAAAAGAAGGCTTTCAGGCCGGCAGCTGGCTTTTTTTAGCGATTATTCCAGCCGCTCTTTTATGGCTTCGAGGAGAATTGAAAACAGAAATGCGTTTTAAATTGCTCATCATCATCCTGGCTGCTCTCTTCCTTCTTCCTTCTCTCATGCCTAGTTTTCTGGGGTATAAAATTTTAGCCTTTTATCCTTACCCCCTTCTTCTTTGGGCGATTCTCTGGCAATTTCGGAGAAAAAAATTCATCATTCCTTTTTTAATCGCCGGCTTGATTCTTTTTTTAATTCCCGCCAAACCCTTTTATCTTAACGATCTCCCTCAAAATCTTTTTCAAAAAGAATTAATTATTGATTACGGCGAGAATGAACTTAAAGTCGTTGATTGGCTTCTTGAGAATACGACCACCGAGGAAAAGATTATGAACTTGGGCCATCACTATATCACCACTCTGGCTCAAAGATTGCCTGCCAATAAATATGTTACTCTCTTCCCCTGGTTGGTGATGCCGTATGATCAATCAACCAAGGAAATCCTGGCTGACCAACCGCGAGTGGTTATTTTAGACAATCAAACCATCCTTGATTTTCCCATCCTTAATCAATGGCCGTTTCTCTCGCACTTGAGAAGCGATTACCAAGCAGTAGCCACCTATGGAACTTATGAAATCTTTATCTCTAAAAAATCCTAGTTGTCTGTTTTTTTTATTCGGACTCGCCTGGGTAACGCTGAATGTCTTTTTCCTCCCCTTTCATCCCTGGACAACAGGCATTGTCAGGCCGTGGTTTATGCTTAACGGTTATCTTCCTTACCGCGATTTTGGCTGGATGCGAACACCTCTTGATCTTTTCCTGCTCTCTTTCTGGTATCGCCTCTTTGGCATTTCGGCTCAAGCTTATCAATTTTTTGTTTTTACTTTAATCACGATCATCACTCTGATTCTGTTCTTGACCAAGAAGGCCTTCTCGTTTACTTTTTATCTCCTGCTGCTCTTCCCCTTATTTCTTAATATCGAAGAAGGAGAAATCTTCATCGGTCTTTTCAGTCTTCTCTTTTTTGTTCTCATGTGCCAATACTTCCAAAACAAAAAATTATCTTGGTTATTGACTTCTGGATTGATCGCTGGCCTGGCTTTGATTACCAAGCAAAACTCGGCTTTAATGATTTTGGCGGGCTTGCTCGCTCTCGGTCTTGATGTCAAGCGCTTGTCTGTTTTCATTGTTAGAGCTGGTCTCTATTTTTTGGCCGCTTTACTGCCTTTCATTCTTCTCTCTGGTTACTTTATTAATCACGCTAGTTTTAAAGATTTCTTTGATTCAACCATTATCTTTCCCTTATTTACCTACTCAAAAGCCCCGGTCACCCACGGCGATGGCGGCTGGATTGCCGCCGGCTATCTTTCTCTTCTCATTCCCTTCATTCTTTTTCGAAAAAAGACTGGGTTTTCAACTCAATCAGCCATTCTCCTGGTTTTACTCATTCTTGTCTTATTTGCCTCCCTGCTGCCTTCATTTCTCTCCTACCGGGCCTTTACTGCTTTTCCTCTCGTCGCGATTGTCGCTGGAACCAATGTTGCTTTGTTCTTAAAAAACAAAACCAGCCGCTTGATAATTAGCATCTCGTTTCTCTTTTTTCTGGGTTTTATTGCCCGCTTTCTTGGTGATTATTGCTCTTTTGTCCGAGATAACGGTTTCCATTTTCAACAATATCTTCTTGATTATGGCGAAACAGAATATAAAATTGCTGCTTGGCTGAGAAAGAATACCCAAAAAGAGGAAAAAATCATTAATTACGGCAATGCGATCATTTATCTTCTCGCTAATCGCCTGCCTAAAAATCGATACATTGATCCCTTCCCTTACGGGCTTCAACCTTATGAAAAAACCAGCCAGGTCTTCTTTGATAATCTGCCAAGGATTGTGGTTTACGACGAATCTCTGCCCGCAGACCATCTTGGACTCGAAGAGTGGCCATTTATTAAATTTATGAAAGAAAACTATCACCAAGCGGCTCGTTTTGGTGAAACCCTGGTGATCTACGAATATCTTGATTAAAATGAAGTTTTGGCAAATCATTTATCCAATTTTCCCACACAGCGAGAAAATCCGAGAAAACTGGATTGAAAAACAGCTGGCAAAACTGCCAAAAAATGCAAAACTTTTAGATGCCGGCGCTGGCGAGGCTTATTATCAGCGCTATTGTCAACATCTCCAATATATCAGCCAGGATTTTTGCCAATACGATGGCCAGGGAGACAAAAAAGGCATCCAAACAGGTAAAAGAGACTTCTCTAAAATCAATATTGTTTCTGACATCACGAAAATTCCGGTTAAATCAGCCAGTTTCGACGCGGTCTTGTGCGTTGAGGTTTTGGAACATCTGCCCCAACCCTTAGAAGCTTTAAAAGAACTCTCCCGAGTTCTTAAAAAAGGCGGCGTTCTCATTTTGACAGCGCCATTCGCTTCTCTCACCCACTATTCACCCTACTATTTTTATTCAGGCTTTTCTCTTAATTTTTATAAGAAAATTCTACCGGACTATGGTTTTGAGATTAAAGAAACATACCCTTATGGCAATTACTTTGATTATTTAGCCATGGAGGTCGTCCGCACTCCCCTGGTTTGCTGGCGGCTGAATAAAATATTGACTCTCCCCATTCTACTTTTCTATCCTTTGACAGTCCCCTTTTATCTTCTCCTGCGTTTCCTATCAATTATTTTGCCCTGTTCGCAAGAACTGCTTTGCTTCGGTCATTGTCTCCGCGTTCAGAAGCAGTAAGAATATGCTATTATTTAAAAAATGGCCATGAAGCTACCGACGATTTCGGTCATCCTGCCCACTTATAATGCCGAGAAATATCTTGAGAACTGCTTAAAAAGCATCAAAAAACAAAATTATCCTCAAAATAAACTGGAAGTTCTGGTTATTGACGGCGGTAGTCGGGATCGAACGCTTGAGATCGCCAAAAAATTCAAAACCAAAATCCTTTTTAATCCTTATCAGGACTGCGATGAAGGCAAAAGCATTGGCCTGCGCCAAGCAAAAGGCGAAATCATTGCCCTGATTGACGCCGATAACGAACTTAGTTCGCCTCAATGGCTCAAAACCATGATCCAGCCTTTACTTGAAGATAAAACTATTTTTGGCGTCGAGTCCCCTTGGCTGATTCGAAAAGATGATCCTCTTATCAACCAATATGTTACTCTTCTGGAAATCGCCGATCCTTTTGCCCGCTGTTTTCATCCTAAAATGGAAATTATTGATCAAGGAAAATATTTAATCTATCGAGCTAAATTGGGAGAAACCCCTGTTGTCGGCGCCAATGGTTTTTTATGGAGAAAAAAAGTAATTGATGTCGTCGGCGGCTATGAACAAAAATTTGAAGAGGTCAATTTTATTGCCCGGGTCATCAAAGGAGGCTACCTTTCTTACGCTCAAGTAAAAGACCTGGGTATTTATCATTATTATTGCACCTCTGTTTGGAGTTATATTAAAAAGCGTGTTAAAATCGGAAGGAAGTTTTTAGCTAGAAAAGCCAAGGGGCGAAAGACTTGGGTTGACCATGCCAATCATGATAGTTTTTTATTAGCGGTGTTATATAATCTATCTATTATCGGTCCATTACTGGAAGCCATTCGTGAATACCGAAAAAGTAAAAACATCGCCTGGTTTTGGCATCCTTTTATTTCTTGGTTAACAATCATGGTTTATGTTTATGCGGTTATCGAACACCAAGTGAAAAAGATACTCAAATGAAGTTTAAAGTGGCAATTATTGGTTATGGAGTCGTCGGCAAGGCGATGCATCATCTTTTTCCCCAAGCGCTGATCGACGACAAAAAAAAGCTTTCGGTGAAAAAAGCTACCGACAAACAAATCAATCGCGCTGATGTGGCTTTCGTCTGTGTTCCCACGCCGTCGAAACCAGACGGCCGTTGTGACATCTCAATTGTGGAAGCAGTTGTCTCCAGGCTCAAAACTCCATTGATTATTATCCGCTCTACCATTGAACCGGGAACCACTGATTATTTGAAAAAAAAGTATCAAAAAAGAATTGTTTTTTGCCCTGAATATTTAGGCGAAACTACTGACCATCCTCTAAGGAACGAAAAAGCGCGATCATTTCTCATTCTTGGCGGAGAAAGAAAAGATACGAACAAAGCGATTGAAGTTTTTCAACAAGTCTTCAATGCTTCAATTAAAATCAGGCAAATGCAGGCCGTCGAGGCAGAGGTCGCTAAATATTTAGAAAACAGGCATATTGCTTTTAAAGTAGCTGAATGTAACGAAGCTTATGATTTCTGTCAAAAGCTGGGAGTGGATTACAATAATATTCGCGAAGCGGTTTTTCAGGATGATCCTCGCATGAGTCCTTATTGGACATTTGTTTATCCAGATAACCGCGGTTTTGCCACGAAGTGCATTCCCAAAGATGTTGAGGCCATTAGCGCTCAAGCCAGAGACATCGGTTCTCCCATGAAAATCACCGAGAAAATTCTTGAAGTCAACAAAAAATGGCGAAGAAAAAAATAATCTCTATGTTTAGAGTTTCTTTAAGGTGATCGTAAAATTCATTGATCGCTCGTTCTTTTTTTGTTCTCCATCTTTTTTAACAATCCACCACCAAAGTTTATCGACCAAAGAAGGCGGATTTGACCAAAAAAGATTCAGCATCCAGTTAATGATTAAAAGCGAATGGGAATGGTAGGTTAAATCAACCAGCATCGCCCCATTTTTTCCAAATTGCTCAATTAAATCTTCTGCTCGATAATGACGAAGATGGCCCACTAACTTATCGTTTCTTTTATTGAGAATTTTCAATAACAGCGGCGTCCGTTCGTAAGCATTGGGAACGCAAACAGAAAGCATCCCGCCCTTCTTGGTCACTCGACACATTTCTTTTATGGCTTTTTTGTCGTTGACAAGATGCTCCAAAAGAGCCACAGAAGAAACCCTGACAAATGCATTACTTTGAAAAGGAAGTTTCTCCGCATCGGCAACAATAAATTTTACCTTTCGATATTCAGACGGAGAAAGTTCCTTTTTGGCAAACTTTCTACATAGCTTAATTGCCTCCGAAGAAATATCTATACCGATGGTTTCCATCCCTCGCTTAACGGCTTCGATCGCCATGAAACCGCTTCCTGCTCCGACATCAAGAAATCTGCCATTTTTCACAAGGGGCATTTCCTTAAAAATCCTCTTGACATAAGCTTTTTTCCAACCTGACAAAGCTAATTTGTGCCTATAGCTTCCAAAGCGCTCCCTAGATATTTCTTTTTGCTTTTCTTTTTGTGATGTCATCGGCAATGTTTAAAGAAAAGCGTAATGATTGCCTGGTAAAAACTCAACCTTCTGGATAACTGCCCCTCTGTCTGCCGCTAATTTTCCCACCCTCACCGGATCAAATAAACCAGTCTCATTTTCTTGATAAGCCAGCAATAAATGTTTCGCCTGAAACCAATTGTGTTTGACAACATAATCCTGCGAGTATTTTGAACTTTCACTTAAGGCCCAGGTGGAAATAAATAAGTCTCCTCTGATTGGGTATTTAGCCAAAAGAGACACGGGAAGGATATTAATCTTGTTAATTTTGATTGCCCCTTTCTCGTCTGATAATAAATGAACGGCTTCTTTACCAAAGATGGTGCTTAAATACAACCATTGCAAGCAACTCAATAAAGGGGTGTCAATAATAATATAGGTGCAGGGCTTGATCAATAAACGCTTTAAGATTTTCACTAAATTACCATAGCCGCCGCCCCATTCAATCACGGTCTTAATTTTAGTTAAATTACAACCTGAAACATCGAGAAATTTAACGAGGTGATATAAATGACGAATCGTGGTATGAGAGGTTAAATAGGCAGCCTGCAAAAGGAGGGGATCACCGACATAATCTTCTTTAAGGAGTAATTTTAGCCTCCTTTTGGCAATTTTCTTCTCAAGAAAGGTCAATTCTTTTTTAAGCCAATGACCCCCAGCCGTATCAAACATCGTCATCATCATCATCGGATCTTGGAGAAAGGAAAAAGGCGGATGAGGCAGAAGGATTTTTTCCAGCTTGGCATTATATTTCTTCCAAAGAGGGGTGGTATAGCGATCAAGATGGTATTTTTTAAGTTGTTGATACTTCTCATCAAAGCTGACAGACAAAGAGTCAAAAGCAGTCTTTTGCTGGGCCTTTTGCTGGGCTAATTTTCTCTGCGATTCCTGCATTCTCAATCGATTTATTTTGCTTCGGCTAATACGCAGAAATTCGAATAGTCTTTCTTTAATCGCTAACATCCTGATCAGCTCTTATTATATAATATAAATGATGGGGAAAAAAATAACCACGGTCATCGCCATGATTATTGTTCTGCATAGCCTGGCCCTTGGCTATTTTCTTCTTGGCAAACAATACTTTCAGCAGGATGAATGGCATAGTTTTGGCATGATTCTCTCCTTGGGCCAACGCTACATCAGCCTTGGTAAACCACTTTCAGAGCTTTTATTGGGTGACCGCGTCGCAGCCAGGGTCATCACTTTTAACTTATTTAACCGCTTTGGTTTAAATTCATTTCCTTATGGGATTTTTGCTTTTCTTCTCCATATCGCTAATACTTTCCTCGTATTTAAATTGGCTCGCCAACTGACCAAGCACCCGCTGGTAACAATATTGTCGGGTGCTTTTTTCTTGATTAATGAGGTTGGCCACGAAGCTTACAGTTGGTTTGGCACCATGAGCGGCTCGGCGACGGCTGTTTTTTTCTTTCTCCTCTCCCTTCTTTTTTACTTGCGCTTTATTGAAACCAAAAAATATTTCCTCTTGGGGTTTTCTCTTTTCTTATTATGGATTTCACTCCTTTTTAAAGAAACAGCTGCTTTCGCCTTTATTCTCTATCCGCTAATTTTTTTACTTTTTTTCCCAAAAGGGAAAAAAAAAGCCAGATGGTTTTGTCAAAGTCAAGCGCCATTGGCGATTCTGGCAATGATGATGCTTTCTTTCTTTGCCAAAACAGTGCTCTTCATGCCCGGAGAAAGGGCCAACTATGTCGCCACAGGCAGCCGTCTGATACCAAGGCTTTTTTTTCATGCTCTTCAATATTCATCAGAAGGAATAATTCACGTCCTTTTTCCTAATTCTTTTGTCTTCATTCTTTCTGATATCTTCACTCGGGTTTTTTCTTTTCATTTAGACCCTGATTCAATCGAGTTCCTGATTGCGGTGCAAAATATTAATGCGGAAATTACGGTCATTATCTTGCTGGCTGTTGGGGTAGGAACGATTATCTGGCTCTTAAAAAGAAGGTGGTCTTCCCTAACCAACCAGACAAAACGCGCTTTGCTCACGTCATTGATGATGACCGGATTAAGCTTCCTCCCTTATATTGTTCTCAACCGGTCGTTCTCTTATTTAGACTCGAGACATTATTATCTTGCCTCGGTTGGGGTATCAATTCTTCTGGCCATTATTCTTGTCAATCTTCTGGGAACAAAGACTAAACTTTTTTCCGCCATTGCCTTCGGTTTTATTATTCTCCACCTCTCTGTTCTTTATTCTGACTTTTGGCTCCTAGCCAAAAGGACAGACGAAAGAAAAAGTTTTCTTCAACAACTCCAACAGCTGGTGCCCGAGCTGCCAAAAAAGGCAGTCTTTTTTGTCAGCGGCGATGCGGCTGGCTATTACGGCTTGCCAGAATTAAAAATCCCTTTCCAGTCAGGACCCGGCCATGTTTTCATGGTTAATTACGTTGTCAACCATCAATTAAGCCCGGCCTTTTTTGAAGAGGAACCCTGGACCAAGGCTTTTGATGTTGGCTTTCTTTACGATATTCTCGGTCAAGGCTATCGAGAGATAAATGGCCAAGGCTTTGGCTATTACTATGATGAAACTGAACTAAAAAAAGCCTTGGCAGAGAAAAAATTCAGCCAAAAAGATGTTCTCTCGTTAGATTATTTTTCTGAGAGCGGCCGACTTGAGCTTCGGGTTGATAAATAAGGCCAGCGTTTTTGAAAAGGCATCAGTAAAAATATTGTCCCAAAGATATTTTTTTGATAATTCAATGGCGTTTTGACGATATTTTTTATAAAGGGAATCGTTTTCTAAAAGAGTGATGACCGCCTTGGTAAAATCGCTTTGATGATAATTGACCGCTATGCCGGCTTCCCCCTGATCAATCTCCCAGGCAATTTCCGGGACTTTAGTAATCACCACCGGCAGGCCAGCGGCAAGATAAACCTTGGGCTTACCGACATCTGAATAATATTCAATCGAATCCTCTATCGGCTCAAAAAGAGCGACGCCAATAGCACCTTTTCGCAAAATATTATCAACCCTTTCATGGCTTTTGATAAAGCCCGTAAAAATGACACTCACCAATAATTGATTGCTTTGGGTGATTTTTTTTAGTTTCTTCATTAATGGTCCATCGCCAATAATGGTTAACTTTGCCTCTGGCACTTTTTTCCGTATCCTAACAAAACTTTCAAGCAGCATTTCCAAACCCATCCCTGGCCGAAGATGGCCTAAAAATACAATCATTTTTCTGTTAATTTTAGCCAGAGGCAATCTCTTTTTAGGATCAAAGTTACTGCCATCAGGAGTGATAATGGTCAAGGCGATTTTATCCTTTTTGGCGTTGTTTTTTATCCGCCCCTGATTCATTCTCCCCGAACTATTCCAAAGCATGTCAGCCCGATAACAACACCACCGGTCAATGAAGTGATAAATGGAGTTTAAAATTCTATTAGGAAAACGATGAGGAGTATAGTCAACAGTATGATAGACAACCTTTTTAATTCGTTTTAATTTTTTGAGCAACAGCAGCGCCAAGGTATTTGAATTATCGACGCCGATGGCGATATCGAACCGTTCTTTTGATTTAAAAACATAACCAAGCGTTGTCAATAAGTCTTTAGCATAAAGAAGAATGCCTGAACTGAGTAAGTATCGCGACTGACAGCTTTGTTTTAAAATACCATTTTTATAAACAACCAGAGAAGAGTTTAATTCCTTGGTCGGATATAAAGGGTGATCAATAAAGACCAATGTCTGGACTTTGCCCTTTAACCAGTTCCTCAACATTTGACTAAAACCGGTCGTTCGTGAATGAGTCACCAAAAGAATCGTCAGCTTTTCAAGTCTTTTTTGGAGATTTTTTTTGGCCATATTTTAAATACCAATCGATCGTTTCCTTTAGTCCTTGATTAAGAGTAAAGCGGGGTTGAAATTTCATTAGTTTTTGGGCTTTTTTGAAATCTACTGTTCTCATTTTTTGCCCCTGGGGCTTAGAAGTATCAAAATAAACCTCACCCTTAAATCCAGTCAGGACCACAACCGATTTCACTAGTTGTTCAATCGTCACTGACTCGCCGGAACTGACATTGATTGGCGCATGAGTCTTTAACCTCTCGGCCGCCAAAATAATCGCCTCAGCGAAATCTTTAACATAAAGAAAATCGCGGATTTGACTGCCGTCTCCCCACACAACAAGTTTTCTTTCAGTTAAACATTTTCTAATTAATGAAGGAATCACATGGCTGGTTTCAGGATCAAAATTGTCTTTCGGACCGTAAGCATTGGCGGCCAGTAAAACAGCCACATTTAGTCCTTTTTCTTCATGATAGGCACGGCTCAAAACAACCGCCATTCTTTTGGCAAACCCGTAACCATACCCTCCCTTGGCTGGTTCACCTTGAAATAAGTCTTTTTCTTTTAAGGGTGATTTGGCTGTCGCTGGATAAGCAACGGCGCTGGAAACGCAGACTATTTTCTCCACTTTCTCACAAGCAGCCGCCTCCAAAACATGCAAATCTATTTGCAGACAATTGCGCATTTGCGTCGCCGGGTGGCTGCTACTATAGCCAATGCCGCCAACATCAGCCGCCAAATGAAGAATAATATCAATACCTTTGACGACCCGGCTTGCCTGGCGAGGATTCCTTAAATCATCTTTTTCGCTGTCAGGAATCACTAACTGTGATCGAGAAACATGCTGTTTTTGAAGAAGAAAATCAACCACATGACTGCCAACAAAACCATGACCGCCAGTGATAAGAATTTTTTTGTTCTTCCAAAAATTGCGGCTCATGGATTTTTCCTACCAATCCACCCTGCCAATCCATCTTTCTCGATTCTCTGCATACCATTTAATTGTTTCTGCCAATCCCTTCTCCCAAGAATAACCAGGCTGCCAACCGGTTAATCGCTGAAGCTTGCGATAATCAACTCGTAATTCTTCCACCTCGCTTTTTCCTAACCGTCCCCTTTTCTTTTCGTAAATTACTTGCTTTTTACCCCAATAACCTTTCTTTCTCCCGATTGACAAGATTAAATCCAGCCAGGCCTTGATGCTGATGGTCTTGCCAAAACCAAAACAATGAACCGTCCCTGGCTTGCAGAAAAGAGCAACATGAAGATGGCCCATGGCTCCATCCTTGACATAAGTAAAATCTCTTTTCGCCCCTAAATAACCTAACTTAATCGTTTCTTTTTCCAAAGCTTGGGTGATAATCGTTCCGGTGACAAAAAGAGGATTTTGTCTGGGACCATAATTGTTAAATTTTCTCGCCACCACACCAGGAACATTATAGGCTCTGAAATAATTCCTAAAAAGATGGTCAGCGGTCACTTTCGAAACGGCGTAGATGCTTTGAGGGTTAAGGGGCGATTTTTCGTCAAGAATCAGACCACCGCCTTTATCAAAACGATAGTGTTCTTGGCGCTCTGGGTCGACATTGCCATATTCTTCTGAGCTGCCGGCAAAACTAACTTTATAAGGCTTAAGCTCAAGGTCGACAATGGTTTGCAATAAATTTAAAGTCCCCAAAGCATTAGCGCTAAAAGTCTCATAAGCTCGGCGCCACGATTCGCCAACATGGGCTTGAGCAGCCAAATGGAAAATTATTGGCTTTTTCGTGCCTGTTTTTTTAATATCCAAAAGCGCTTCTTTAATGGCTTGTTTATCAGTGATATCAGCCCGATGAATGGTAATTTTTCTTTGTAGGTGGCCAATGTTGTGAAGCAATCCTGAAGAAGTTGGCCGGACTAAGGCGTGAACATCGGCGCCAAACTCTAAAAGAGTTTCCGTCAGGTGCGAGCCAACAAAACCATCGGCTCCGGTCACCAAAACTGTCCTGCCTTGTAAGAGCTTCTTAATATCCGCCTTTGTTTTTTTCATGAAAACTCCTGATTTCTCGACAAACTCTTTTTATATCATTATCTGATAAAAATGTCGAGGAGGGCAGCCAAAGACCATGGCAAGCAGCCCAAAAAGAATTGACAAACCTAGTCGAACTCCGATATGGCTTGGTAGTGTGAATGGCCGGATAAAAAAGCCTGGTGCCAATTTTTTTCGTTTGCAGATATTTTTGCAGTTTTTCTGGATTGGGAATGATAATATCAATAAACCAGGGCGAAGTTTGGGAAAGATCGGTCTGAATAAATTTAATCTCCTTAATGCCTTTAAGCTCTTCGTAGTAAAGCTGGTACATCGCCTTTTTTCTCTTTAACCGCCAGGCTAATTTTTTCATTTGGACAATGCCTAGAGCGGCTTGCAAATCAGTAAACTTGAAATTATAGCCGATTTCATCATGGTCTTGGGTATTTCTGTCGATCCTGCCAAAATCTTTAAGCCTGATAATTTTTTCATAAATCTTTTTGCTGTTGGTGACTAAGGCACCACCCTGGCCGGTAGTGATGATTTTTGGCGTACTAAAAGAAAAACTACCAACATCACCAAAGGTGCCTAAATGTTTGCCCTGATAATAACAACCCAAAGCTTGGGCAGCATCCTCAATAATGAAAAGCTGATGCTTTTGGGCGATTTTTAATAATCGCTCCATATTAGGCGCGCGGCCATTAAAAGCCACTGGCATAATCGCTTTTGTTTTCGACGTCATCTTCTTTTCCACCTCATCAAGATCAAGGCATAAATTATCTTTTTTAATATCAACAAAAATCGGTTTCGCCCCAGTTAAAACAATTGAGTTGGGACTGGCGACCATCGTCATATCAGGCACAATCACCTCATCCCCTGGCCCCACCCCCAAAGCCTTTAGGCCGGCAAACAAAGTCACTGTCCCATTAGAAAGAACACTCGCATAACGGCTAGCCACAAATTCAGCCACCATCTTAGCAAATTTCTCAGTTCTTTCAGCTTCGGTCAACCAACCAGACCTTAAAACCCGCAAAACCTCTTTTTCTTCTTCGCGATTAATCCATGGTTCAATTTGATTAATAACCTTCATAGCTTTTCTTGGAAAACTTTCTTATCAAACCAAAGATCATACTTTTCCGCGTCTGGATCTGGAAAAACTCCTTGCCTAATCGCCTGGATGATTTCTCGAAAGCCGTCCTTGACTGAATATTGAGCCTGCCATTTCAATCTTTGTTGTAGTTTTTTAGCGGAAACTCGATAATCCCTGGCATCACCCTCGCCCTGGCTGGCCAAACGCACTTTCAACTTAGGGTTGATTTGTTTAGCCATGGATACTAATCGTCCTTTCTGGATATTTTCTCCCACCACATTAAAAATTTGACCGCCTATTTTCGACAAAGGCGCGGTCAGAATCGCCAAGAAAGCTCGGCTGGCATCGCGAACATGGAGAAAAGGCCGCCAGCTTTTTTCATTAACCACCAAAATTTCCCCTCCCACGGCGGCATCTCGAGCAAATTCATTAATCAAAAGATTGAACCTCATTCTGGGAGAAAGACCAAAAATCGTCGCCAGCCTTAAAACTGTCGGATGAAAATTCTTGTCCGCTTTGGCTAAAACAATCTCTTCGGCCGCTATTTTTGTCTCGGCATAAAGAGAAAGAGGATTAAGTTTTAAATCTTCGCTGGCTTCTTTAGCCGCTGAAGAAATACCATAGTTGCTGCAAGTAGAACTAAAAAGAAAACGCTTAATGCCTTTTGTCTTAGCCAGAGAAACTAATTTCTTGGTGGCTTGAAAATTAATGGCTTTGGTCACTTGAGGATTTTCTTTACAGGCTGGTTCTCCGACTAAAGCCGCCAAGTGAATAACACTCTCTACTCCACCTAAAACCTGGTTTAATATCTTCTCATCCCTGATGTCTCCGGAAACAATCTCCAGGTTTTGGTGATGGATATAAGCCAGCAGGCTCTCGCCCCCAAACATCAACCGGTCAACAATTCTTATTTGATAACCCTTAGATAATAAATCACCTACCAGAACCGAACCAATATAGCCCGCACCGCCAGTAACTAAGACTTTCTTTTTCATTGAACATCATTATCATATCACATCAATCGCGGCCAAGCTGATCAAGGGTATTAAAAAAGTAAAATAGGCAGGGGTAGTCCATTTACTCAAAATTAAGTAAACGAAAAGAGTCAAAACAGTGGCGATAAAAACCTTTTTAAATCTATCTAATTTCAAAAAAATTAAGCTGCCTGTTATGGCCGCTAAGGTGACTATTGTCCTCATCAAGTGCATGGTGCCATCGGAAAAAAGAAAATATTTTCTCAAGCCAGACCAAAGATTCCAACCCCAAAGTTCAAAACCGGGCTTGTTTTCAATATTCAACTGGCTGCGAAAAAATCCCCCGGGGGCCGTGAAAACAAAAGGGGCCAGCAAAAAAAAGACGGTGATGAAAACCAAAAGAAGATATTTTTTGCTCTCAATCGGAAGAATTTTTTTTCTTTGCCAAAGAAAAGGAACCAAAAAAATAAAATAGAAGAAGGCGTAGTGCTTGAAACTTAAGGCCAAAGCTAAAATAACGGCACTCAGAGAAGCGGTTTTCCGACTCTTTTTTTTAATCGCATAAACAAGCAAAATAATCGAAAGCAGTAAAATAAAAATGGCGCTGTTGTCATTGCTCCCGTCAACAGCCAGATCAAGCAAAAAAGGAGTCAAACTGACCACTGACAAGAAAGGCAAAATCTGCCATTGCTTGGTTAAAAAACCATAAAGAAAAACCTCTAAAGGAACCAAAGCGCTAATCATCATTTCAAAAAACCTCAGGTCAATAGAAAGAACTTGGGCCGGCAGATACCATAAAAGCTCAAAGGGTAAATAGCAGAAAGGAATTAATCCTTTGCTCATGAAGATCATTTGACGATAAGGATTCTTCCCTGCTAAAAGAAAGCCAATAAAATCATGCGTGGCCAGTAAAACATCAGAGGCATAATTACGATACCAATAGCGAGTATAGCGGCCCAAAACACCAAAAACGAGCAAATAAATGGCTATCGGCCAAAGGCTGCGCTTAAAATGAAAAAGCAAAATCAGAACAGGAATTAAAGAATAAGCAATGAGAAAGAGTGGTGTCTCTCCATTATGAACAAGAAGAACGAAGCTGATCATCAGCGTCGTCCAAAAAATTTCCTCGGTCTTCTTCATACTTTCTTTTTTTGCAGGAAAGTAATACCGAGGTCTCTGACAAAAGGTATCTGGAAAAAAAGTTTTTCTACAAATTTTGTGGCCAGTAAATAGTTAAAACCATATCTGAATAAGACGTGGGGATATTCTCGATCAAGAAATTTTTTCTTGACCTTTCTTTTAATTTTCTCGGCTCTTTTTAGCAGCCTTTCTCTTTGTTCTTTATTTAATTCTGGAGTGGTAAAAATTATCGTGTGTTGTCTTTTGTTGACGTCGGATAAGTATTCTGAAGGTTGCATCAAGAAAGTACCGTACTTTTTAACTTCTTCAAATAATTTTGTGCCTGGTATGGGAATAACATTATAAAACTCAACGCTGGTAATCGGATATTTCAAGGCGAGCTTAAAAGCATCTTCGACATCAGCTTCTGTTTGTTGAGGAAAGCCGATCAAAAATAACAATCTTAATTTTATTTTAAGCTGACAAATCATTTTGATTGCCTTTTCTATTTGTTTTAAGGTTTCTCCTTTATTAATAATTTTTAATGTTTTATCATTAGAACCATCGACCCCCATCGAGACGATATCTAGCCCGCATTTTTTCATTAAGAATAAAACCTCTCGGTCGATACAATCGGCTCTGATGCCCTGCGAACAAACAAGATCAAGGCTGTCTGCATATTGATCATAAAGCGCCTGGCAGATGGCTTTGGCTCTTTGTCTATTGGCGCAGAAATTGTCATCTTGAATGTTGAATTGTTTTATTCCCTGCTGCACCCAAAAATCAATTTCAGATAAGATATGTTTGACCGATCGCTGGCGATAACGTCGGCCATTAATCAAAGCGACTGAACAAAAAGTGCAATGAAATGGACAGCCCCTTGATGAAAGAATATTTTTTTCCTTTGAATATTTTTTAAGATCAAACTTTTCGTATTTCGGAAAAGGGAGTTCATCCAAATTTTGACAAAGAGCCGGACTCTTTTTAATATTATGTTTTGATGATAAACCGGGAATTTTTTTAGGTTGAAAGGAGGTGCATAGCTTCACTATGGCCTTTTCTGCTTCTCCCTGAAAGTAAAAGTCTACCTCCGGACATTCTTTGAAGATATTTTTCCCCATAACACAAGCGTGCGGCCCGCCGACAATGATTTTGGAAGCCGGTGATTTTTTCTTGATATTTTTGATTAAAAGATAGGATGCCTTTTTACCATATGAAAGCAAGGTTAAACCAATGTATCGATAATGATTTTCTCTGAAAAGTTGCTGGAGCAACTTTTCATTTTCTACTCTTAAGTCAATCACATTATGGTCAATATTATTTTCATTTAACGATTCTGACAGATAGCCAAGACCGGAGGGAGGCTGGGTCCCTTTTAAAAATGGCGAGACATCGGGCATAATTAATAAGATTGGTTTATTCATTTTTTTCTTTTAATAATTTATCTTCTCTAATCGTTCTAAAGAATCAAGCATGGCTTCTATGGAAAAGTCAGAAACATTAACCAACCACCACTCGTCCGAAAATTCTGAAAACTTGACTTGATGATCGCCCAATGACAAATTAATGCCTTCATTATAAACTAACCAATCATTCTTTAAAACGCGCGGCTGGGGGTTTACTTGAACTTCTTGAGCGCCAATGGTAAAATCTGGGAAAAATTCTGGCTGTTTCGACACCAAGGCATATTGACCCGATTGGTGAATGTTAATTAGAGAAGTAAGATTGATAAAATCGGTCAACGCCCAGATTTGGATATCTTTAATCTTCTGATAACAGGTGGTGGCTTCAATGGGATTAGTGCGAATTTTGAAAAATTGGGTTATGAAAGGGGGGTTGAGAAGATGAGTGTAACCGCTTTCTTGATAACAGGGATGATCACCTTGATAACAAGGAGGATCACCGCTCGGAAGATTGACAGCGTCTCTCCTCCAGTCGAGATTATCCACAGAAGAGAGAAGAATGCCATCCGCCAATCCTGAACAGTCTTGCTCGCTAAAGATAAACCTGATCTTGCAAGGAAGAATCTTTTCTCCCAAATCAATCTCCAGTCGATTATCAGGAGCAACAAACCAGCGAGGTCTTAAATCTAATTGAGCATAATTAACCATGCCAGGATAAGTATTGGCAGCATCATTTTTATAAATATTGAATATCGGCACATTTTGCGCTTTGATTTGATGAACCGGTTTTAAGTACGCTTCCGGAAACAAGCCAGCGGTATAAGTGTTAATCTTGCCGGTTTCATACCGAAAAAGCAGATATTCTCCTTTTTTTTCCAGGCCGCTAAAATAACGCCAGACCTTGATATCGTCTCTTAAGCTATTAGGCTGAAGGTTGCTGGCTAAGCCGTCAACATCGGTTCTCGCGTTCTTTTCAGCATGTTCGTTGAGCCACTTTATTCCCTGAAGAAAGGTATTGCCAAAAGTCCCGGTAGAATCAACCAGGCCCTTTTCTTGAGCTCCCTTTATTCCCCCAATCAGAAAATTGAAATACATATCCTCATTGGGATGAAGACCAATCATGATGAATAAATGAGGAACGAAAAGAAGGAGAATCATGCCAGCGGTGAGATAACGGGATAAAACCTTAGCGCCTAGCCCAGCCAAAATACACAGAGGAGGAATGTACTCTGATATTTGATAAAGATCACCATAAATAGTCATCCCCGGAGCAATCCCACGAATAAGCGGAACAAACAGCCAAAGAAGCACCAAGAGCGAAGTCTTGTTCTTTTCCTTCCAGAAATGGGTTAAAGCATAGCCGATGCCGGCACTGCTTAGAAGCAAGACAAGAAATGGGGTTCTGAAAATTGCTCGGCTAAGCACAATCATATCCCAATGTTTAATACTGGTAGTCCCGATTGTTTTATAGTACCCGACTACCTCTAAAAATCTGGGGAAAGGTGCTGGCCATAACCAGGGCCAGCAGGCATAGAGGATAAAAAAAGAAAGAAAGGGATAAAGAAAGAGTGAAGCTAAAAAGGCAGGCGCAAATACTCTTTCTTGCCGAATAAGACGGGACTTTAAAAGAATCAAAAACCAGGGCAAGATAATAAAAGGAAGAAAAATGACATTGAATTTGGTTCCCAGGGCAAAACCACAGAAGAGACTCGATGTTAAAACCCATTTCCAGTTTCGATCCTTCAATCCCTTCCAGAGGCTCCAAACAGTCAGAGTAAAAAAGGCAATCTCCGGACCCATTTTAATCTGATTATGGCAGGCGACTAAGAAGAAAGGATAAAGGGAAAGAGAAAGGGCCGCCACCAAGCCTGCCAATCTGCCGTAGGCTTCACTGGCAAAGAGATAGACCGCCAGGATACAGAGCGCTCCTAAAATAATGATGATCGAATGGTGAGCATCGACATTAGCCAAGACACCCAATCTTTTGTAAAAAATCTCTACTGTCAGCGAGGAAAGAAGACCGTTGAAAGGCGGATGACCACCCCCTGACTTTATCCAGAATTCAAAAGGATAGTTAACATCCTGAAAGATATTCTTGGCAGAAAGATCAGAATAATCTTTTTTCCCGGTCACAAAATAATGAAAAAAGGCCTCGCCTCTCATAAAATGAACCGGCTCATCCCAAGTAATGCCATAGTCTGAAATCGTCAGAAAACCGATTACCAGAAATAAGACAGGAATAATCAGAGCTAGAAAAACTTTAACTTTGTTTCTCATTAAATCTTAATTGCCCGGGCAATTAAACCAATGCCCCAGGGAAAGCGATTAAAGAGATTGTCTATTCTGAAAATATGCGAGGCCCAGGGGGAAAATTTCTTGAATATTGTCTTTTTATAAAATTCCCCATGTTTTTCGCGAGTTTTATTTAACTTCCGTTTTAATAAGGGTAAGAAGATGAATCGATGATAGATTCTCACCAGCGGAAAACCCCAAAATTCAATTCTGTCAACTTTAAAGCCATTATTTTCCAACAAGGCCTTAAGTTCGGATTTTTGATAGCGCCGATAATGGCCGGCCCATTCATCGCTAAAATCCCATAAGCCTGGATTGGCCGGAACAGTCATCACGCAAATTCCTCCCTTTTTTAAAACCCTGTTCATCTCCCTGATGGCTAAAAAATCATTTTCGATATGTTCCAAAACTTCTCCACAGACAATCCCATCAAAGGAATTATTTTCAAAATTGAGGCGAGTGGCATCATCTTTTCTAACCGCTAATTGCCTTTCTATACCCATTTCTTTGATTTTCTGATTAACATATTTAACGAATCCTGCTGATAAATCTATGCCTTTGACTTTAAAACCCCTTGCCACTAAACGAAAACTCAAACTGCCGCTGCCAAGACCAACATCTAATATCTCTCCCTCTCGGATACTAGCATCTAGATAGGCGATGATCAAGCTTTCCCGAAAGTAATGTAATGGTCCAAAGAATTCGGGTTCAGATCCCCAAATTTGCGCCTTTTTATTTCTTTTCATATTGATTTTTAAATCTTAATTGCCCGGGCAATTAAACCAATGCCCCAAGGAAAACGATTAAATAGGTTGTCTATTTTGAAAATATTAGCAATTAAAGGAGAGAATTTTTCGAGCTTGGCCGCTTTAGAAAACATCTTCATATTTTCCGCGGGCTTATTTAATTTCTTCTCTAGTAATGGCAGGAATATCAATCTGTGCCAGATTCTGGCCAGCGGAAAACCCCAAGATTCAATTCTGTCAACTTTAAAGCCATTATTTTCTAACAAGGCCTTAAGTTCGGATTTTTTATAGCGCCGATAATGACCAGCCCGTTCGTCGTTAATATCCCATAGGTCTGGATTAGCCGGAACAGTCATCACGAAAACTCCTCCCTTTTTTAAAACTCTACTCATCTCCCTGACGGCTAAAGAATCATTTTTAATGTGTTCAAGGATTTCCCCACACACCACCCCATGGAAATAATCATCCGGAAAATCCATCTTCATTAGATTCCCTTTTTTCACTTCTATTTGTCGATAAAGATTTTTTATCTTTAACTTTTTCTCAACGAATTTGACAAAATCTTCAGAAAGATCGATGCCTTTCACTTTGAAATTATACTTGGCTAACCTCATCAGTAAACTGCCGCTGCCAAAGCCGGCATCTAAAACAATTCCTTTCTTGAGACAAGAGGTCAAATATCTGATCATCAAACTTTCCCGAAAGTAATGGCGCGGTCCAAAGAATTCCGGCTCTGCTCCCCATTTTATCCTTGGAACGGATTTTTTATTTCTCATATTCTAATATAAAAAACTAAGTCTCTTGCCAAAATACTGATATAAATGCCATTCCCAGGGGAAAAAGAAAAAATTATGGAAACAACGAAAATATGCCAACTGATGGAAAAACTTATAAATTAAATAAGAGAAGTAGCTTTTGCGCATCCTTAACCTTAGTCCCTCCTGACGATAAGCTAAGGGAAAATAAAAATTAATTAATGGTTCGAGTTTCTTTTGATAAGCTTTCTTAATTAAAGTCGGTTTTACTTCATCAAGACTAAACATCGACCATTCTTCCAATAACCTCGGCTCTTTTAATCCTAATTTTAAGGCCCGGTCATACAGAGGCGTTCCGGGATAGGGAGTGTAGAAAAAGACCAATATTTCACAATTATTATTAATTAACCTCAGCTTCTTTATTAATGCTAAAGTTTTGTCCAGTCCATCTCTCTCCGGATCAGAAAAGAAACCAACTATAAATGAGTACCAAATTTTAATCTGATGTCGTTTGCAAATCTTAGCCAGTCTGACTATTTCCGCCACAGTAGACTGCTTATCAATTAAATTTAAAATTCGTTGTGAACCTGACTCGGCTCCAATCAGGATACTTTGTAATCCAGATTTTTTCATTAAATTCCATAAATCATCATCATAGCTTAATAACTGCCTGGGATGACCATTGGCTTTGCCCCATTTTATGTTTAATTTTCTCTTGATAAGTTCCTGACATATCTGCCTCACTCTTGCTTTATCTACAAAAAAATTACTGTCGTTGAAAATTACACCGTTAAGATGATATTTCATAACCAGCAACTCCAGCTCATCGACAATCCTTTTCGGTTTTAAACCACTCCATCTCCTTTTATTGACCCTAAGTTCTGCGCAGAACCGACATTTAAAACAACAGCCGCGGCTTGAGATATAGTTAATTACTCGCGTCCCCAATTCTTCGATATCCAAGATGTATTTCTCCAGCTCAACCAAATGATAAGGAAGCGGGGGGAAATTATTCACATCTTCAAAAGCGCGATCTGGGTTTTCAATAATTTTTCCCTTGTTTTTATAACTGATCCCTAAAATCTTCTTAAGTGATAAATTATTTTCCAGTCTAGAGACAACTTCCAACATGGTTCTTTCACCCTGCCCTCTAATAACGACATCAACGGCTGGATTGGCAATCGTTTGGCTAGGTTCTACTGAAGGATGCCATCCGCCCCAAATAATAGGCAGATGCGGATATTTTTTTTTAACCAATTTAGCCATCCTTAAACCATCATGAATTTGGTAACCAGTCATGCAGCTAATCCCTAAACAAACAGCCTTCCTTGAAGATTTAATTACTTGATCCTCGTAATCCTTCTCTACCATCGCATCAATAAGCCTAAGACGATATCCTGCTTTTTCTAAGGGACCGGCAACAGCCAAAATCCCTAGGGGAATCTGACAATAACTCGAGGTGGGATGCACCTTCGGATGAAAGAGAACCACTGTCTTTTGATGATGGCGAATACTCTTTTTCATTTCTGCTTTAAGCAATTTTTAACTTTTTTTCCTATTGCTTCAGATGTAAATTCTCTCTTATATAAGTGATAGCCATTTTCAGATATTCTCTCTCGCAACTGCCTGTTTTTCTTTAACAACAAGATTGACTTTACTATCGCTTCAGAATTACCCATTCTAGACAAAATCGCAGTCTCTTCATTGATCAACGCTTCCCTGGCGGCTGGAGAATCTCCAGTGATAAGAGGTTTCTTCATCGCCAAAGCTTGAAAGGCTTTATTGGGAATGACTCTTTTTGCTTTCTCCGTCTTGCCAAAAATTCCTAAGCAGATACTGGCCTCAGCGATATGCTTTGGTAAATCTTGATATTCCACCCAGTCTATAAAAGTAACATTTTGGACATTTAATCTCCGGGAAAGATCTTTGATTTTTTTTGATAATTGTCCGAAGCCTATAATTTTAAATCTGATTTCTGCTTGTTTTTCTAATAATTTGGCGGCTTTAATGATATATTCTATCCCTTGGAGAGGAATAAACTTCCCGTAGAATAAAACTACAAATTCCTCCCTCTTTCTCTTTTCTAGAGTACGGGGATAAAAAATATCTTCATCGGCGCCGACAAAAATCCGGCAAAATTTATTTTTATTGATATGAAACATTTTTGAGAAATATTTAATATGCTCTTTCGTATCTAAGAGAATCAAATCTGCTATTTGGCAAGAGCATTTATCTATTAAATAAAGAAATTTTGCTAATAAACTTTTCCTTTTGACAATTTTCTTATCAAAAACAAAAGTGTCATAAAATGACATAAAGGGGTCAAAAATCAAAGGTTTCCGCGAGAAAAAAGTCAATGCCTTGGCTAAAAAGATGTCAATCTGGCCTGGAAAACTAACGATGACGAGATCGTGTTTGCCAACTTGGCAATATTTTATCGGTAAGGAAATGTAGGCTCCTAAAATCCGGAAACAAAACCCAATCAACGAAGAAATATTTTGGAAATTTACAGGTTTGCCTTTGATACTTTCCCAAACAGGAAGATGACACTCGATAACCTGAACATTATTTTTCTTTAACCCTTTAATAATCATCTGATTACGTGGACAATGGCTTTCATAAGTGCCAAAATAACAGACTTTCATTTCATTATTATATCAGATGAAGCACTTTGAACGCTGCCTGGGCCGTCTTATCCCAATGATATTTTTTCGCTTCTTTAATGGCTCCTTTTCGAAGCTTATCCCATTTCTTTTGACAACCAAGCAATTCTATTATTGCCCTGGCCATTGCTTCTATTTCCGATCTGACTAAGACTCCATTGATGCCATCAATAATGACATCTCTCAACCCGCCAACATTATAAGCCACCGCCGGCGTTCCCACCAAACCGGCTTCTGGAACAGTCAATCCCCAACCTTCATGAAAAGAGGGCACAAGCAATAAGTGGGCTTTTGCTAACAGTTCAAATTTTTTCTTTTCCGAAACAAAGCCGAAAAACTTGACTGCCGCCATACTCGCCTTCTTTTTAATTTTTTCTAGATATTTTTCGTCGCCAGAACCGACAACCCAAAGACAGGCCCCAGGCAGCTCCTTTTTCACCCTGGCCATAACTTCAATCGCGTCTTCAATCCCCTTTTGCTTATTCACCCGGCTCAAATAGATAAGCGTCGGCGTTTTTTCTTTGGGAAAACGGCTTAAACCAGGCGGCGTTGCCAAGCCCATAGGAATAACCGTGATTTTTTCTTTTGGAAACCCTTCCTTAATCAAATCTTTTTTACTAGAAAGGGAAATGGCTAGGGTGGGAACGCCCCTGTATATAAATAAATAAATCTTCTCCATCAGGCGGCCGAGGAGAGCCTGAGGATAAGAAAAGACCTGGAAAAAAAGTTTGTCAGCCACTTCGCAGACCAGAAGCACGGTCTTTTTGCGGGCATAGAGAGCGCTAAAAAAAGGAAACCAATGAACTTCATCAATAATCACGTCTATTCTTGAACGCAGATTTTCCCAATAATAAAAAAAGGCCAGGATATGGACGCTCCACCATTTTCCCATCCTGATTATTTTGACGCTATCTATCGTTTCTCTCGACTTACTTTGAGGGAATCGGGAACTTATTTGGACGACCTCGTTTCCCCATTTCGCCCATCTTTTGGCCATTTCATGAGTTAAAATCTCTGCCCCTCCAGCGGCTGGATTTTTGATGTCCCTCCAGTTAAGAACCAAAATTTTCATGATTATCTTTATTGTAACATTTTCATTCTTGACATATAAATCAAAAGGTGTTTTACTGAAAAATCATGAAGAAAATCATTATTTTGTTGATGTTTG
>CAZTEW010000006.1:0-30653 GCA_964612215.1 uncultured Gammaproteobacteria bacterium | reverse complement strand
GGTCACTTTGGCAGAGCCAACATCAATCCCGGCAATAATTTTTTGTTGAGACACAATTAATAGGTCAATATTGGTTTGTTAAATCTTAAGTCTATTTTCTTAGGCAGACTGTTTTTTATTTTAGACTGAGAAAGGATCATTTGTAAAGAGGCAATTTTTTCATTCAATTCTGTCAGTGGCAGCACCAATTCGCTTTCGGTTAAACGAACTACTAACTCTTCCTGATCAGTTAATTCAATCCGATCAAAAGAGAGGTGATAAGATTCCAATAAAGACGCGGCGGCGATCGCTTGTTTGACTTTCGCTTCTTCGAAACGCTGCGCCTGAATTACCGCTAGGCCGGGGTTGATGGCTACCTCAACCACCACCATTGCCTCGGCGTCTAAAAGCATTTTCTGATCAGCCATCAGAAAACAAACCACCGGCTGGCGAGTCGTAATCGATACTGCCACCGTCTTCAAGAGCCGCTTTTGCCAAGTGATTTGCTGCCACTGAGGATATTTAATGGTTAAATCTTTCGTCTTTAGCCCCGGCTTGGTCAGAATAAAATTCCGGCCGATCAGATCATTAAATTCAGCGATGATTTTTTCCGGACAGCGAGTGTGATTAATCTGGCAGTCAATTTTTTCAATCCGGCGGCTGCCGCCGAAGGCGATCAAACCAGCTAGCAGTAAAAAAACGATTAGCGTCCGCATCGCTCCAGCTCAGCGACGATTTTCCGCGCCGCCTCACTTTTAACCAGCTGGCGCCATTGCCTGCCTCTGCTTTGATAAACGTCTTTTTTCTTAATCATGGCGTTGATTTCTTTTGCCAATCTCTTAGGAGTTAAGTCGGCCTGAAGTAAAATTTTGGCTAAACCCAGGTTAGCTAAAAAAACGGCGTTGGTTTGCTGCTCCCGGCCAAAAAATAAAGGAATCAGCAGCGCCGGCTTCTGGAAATAAATCAGCTCGCTGATAATATTCATACCGGCCCGGGAAACAACCAAATCGGCCTGAGATAAAATCTCCGCCAGTTCTTTCACCGAAAACCATTTTTTTAAATGATAGCGTTTCTTGAGTGCAGTTTTTAATTTTTCATTTTTAATTTTTAATTTTTCGTAGTCTTGATAATACGCCACTGTTCCTGATTGATGGTAAATAACATATTTTTGCAAAAGAGACGCTAAACACTGCCGCACGGCTTCGTTAATCGCGTGCGCGCCCTGGTTGCCGCCGGTGATCAAGATCACTGGCAAACCCGTCCGCCGCCTAGACAAAGGCTGAGCTTGAAGGATTGCCTGCCGCAGCGGATTGCCGGTGAAAATGACTTTATCGCTAGGAAAATATTGCCGCGTCTGCTGCCAGGAAACAGCCACTTTTTTCGCCAGCCTGGCAATCAACCGGTTGGCCAGACCTGGCTCCAGACTCTGTTCATGAGTGACGATCGGTATGCCTAATAACCAGCCGCTGAAAACCACCGGCAGAGCCAAATAGCCGCCAAAAGAAAGAATCACCTCCGGCCGAAAACAGGCTAAATGATAAAAAGCCTGGAAAAAGCCAACTGGAATTTTTAGGAAAGCGGCTGGCCAGTGCTTGTTCCAACGGCGCTGCCAGCGGCCGGCGCTGAGGCTTTGAAACCGGCAGCCCATTTGCGGAATGATTTGCGATTCCATCGCCTCGCCCCGGTCCCCTTCCATAGTTTTTTTCCGGCCGAGAAAAAGAATCTCCCACTGACCGCTGGCTTTCATTTCTTCAATGACGGCCAGCGCCGGCGTCAAATGACCGCCAGTAATGACTATCCTTCGACTGCGCTCAGGACAAGTCATTTTCTCGCCACCTGATTCTGGGAAATGTTAAGCAGGATGCCCACTGCCAGCAAATTCATCACCATTGACGAACCGCCATAAGAAATAAAAGGCAGCGGCACGCCGGTCAGAGGCACCAGGGCCACCATCGCCGCCAGATTAATCAAAGTTTGGACGCCAAGCCAAGCGACAATGCCAGCCGCCAGCAAGCGGCCAAAATCATCTGGAGTCTGCTTGGCAATTCTTATCCCCCGCCAAATTAAAAAGATGAAAATAAAAATCAAGCCAACACTGCCGATAAAGCCGATCTCTTCGGCAATAATGGCGAAAATCGAGTCGGTAGTACCGGCCGGTAAATATTCGTATTTTTGCCGCGACTTGCCCAAACCTAAGCCAAAAAGCCCGCCGGAGCCAACGGCGATTAAAATTTGACGGATATGATAAGAAGCGCCGAGAGGATCAACCGCCGGATTAAGAAAAGTCAGCAGCCGCTGACGACGATAAGGCGACAGCCAAATCAGGGCCGCACCGGTCAAGCCGCCTAAAACGCTGAATAAAATTAGCGAAGCCAAATCAGCGCCGGCCACAAAATACATCAAGAATCCGGTGGCCACAATCACTACCGCTGTTCCCAGATCCGGCTCAAGCACCACTAGTCCTAAAATCAGACCGACTAAAACTACTATCGGCCAGAGCGGCTTTCTTTCTCCAAACCAGGCCGCCAAATAAACCACCAAGCTTAGCTTGGTTAATTCTGCCGGCTGGAGAGAAAAGCCAGCCAAATTAATCCAGCGCTGAGCGCCCATCGCCCTGGCGCCAATGCCGGGAATCAGAACCAAAGCCAATAACAAAACCGCCGCCAGCATGCCTAAACCGCTAAATTTTTTCAGCCAAGAATAGTTGATCCGGGAAAAAACAAGACTCAAAAAAGCGCCCAAACCTACCCACTGCAGCTGTTTTTTCAGGTAAAAATATTTATCGCCGAATTTGTGATAAGCCTCGGCGACCGAAGCGTCATAAACCATCAGCAAGCCAAAAAGGGTTAAAACCACGACTGTCAAAGCCAACCAATAGTCTGACTTCTGGCGCTGTCTAAGCATTTTTTATCTCCTCGACAAGTTGATTAAACTGCTCTCCCCGATCATATTCATTAACAAACATGCCAAAAGAAGCACAGCCTGGCGAAAGCAACACCACCTCGCCGCTTTGAGCCGCGGCTTTGGCAGCCAAAACTGCTTTTTTGAAATTGTCCAGTGTCGCCATCAGCTTTCCCTCCCCGCCGGCTTTTTTAATCGCCTCCTCAAGTTTACCAGTCGCCGTTCCCGCCAGCAGCACTACTGCTTTAGTTTTTGCAGCAATTGCCTGGCCCAGCTGAGTAAAATCTAATTTTTTGTCTGCCCCGCCGGCAATGAGAATGATCGGACGGCGAAAACTGTCCAGAGCGGCTATGGTCGCTTCGGGAATGGTGCTGGCCGTGTCATTGACATACTTGACAGCGTTGATTTCCGCCACTGTCTCCAGACGATAAGCCACACCGCTAAAAGTCTCGAAAACCGCTGCCATCCATTGCGGATAAAGACCTAAAATCTTGCCTACTTGATAAGCCGCGCTGGCATTGCTCCGGTTGTGTTTTCCCACTAGTCTCAAAGACCAGTTCTCAGGCAGGTCAGCCGGCTGAAACCAAACCACTTGGCTCTTAGCCTCAACCGCCATTTTTTTCGTCGCTTCATTTTCCTGATTCAGAACCAAAAAATCATTTTTTTTCTGATACTTGAAGATTATTTTTTTATCCTCAATGTAATCTGCCAAACTGACATAACGGTTCAGGTGATCAGGGTAGATATTAGTCATGACGGCTATCTTGGGGCTGATTTTTTCATCCTGAAAACCCTGCAGTTCCCAGGAGGAAAGCTCTAGAACTACCAGTGAATTCTGGCGCAGTTTTTTCAGCAACGCCAGACTCGCCACCCCTTGAACATTGCCGCCAAGAATTGCTTCCCGGCCGCTGCCTCGCAAAAGCTCATAAATTAAAGTCGCGGTCGTGGTTTTCCCCCTGGTACCAGTCACGCCAATCATCGGCGCTGAACAAAATTTAGCAAATAAAGCAGTCTCCATGCTGATTTTCACCCTGGCGCGGCGGCTGATTTCCAGAAAAGGAGAATCGAGCGCTACCGCTGGATTACGGATAATCAAATCAGCTTCTTGAAAGTCTTTTTTTTGGTGACCAGCCAATGCTAGCCTCACTGGCAAATCTTTCAACTTTCCCAGCGAAGGAGCTAGTTCTTTGGCGCTTTTTAAGTCAGTGACTGTCACTTTGGCGCCGATTTCGCAAAAAAACCGCGTGACGCCGACACCGCCGCCTAACAAACCCAAGCCCATCACCAAAACCCGCTTACCCTGATAACTCTGTTTAAATTTCTCTAATGCCGTCATCTTTCAATTTTACCACAACTAGCTTTTGCCGAACTCTGTACGATCCGGGATCGTAATAGCTTGACGATCCGGGAGACCTAGTCGTGAAAAAGAGATGTTTCGGTTTTTTCTGATTAGTTTCGAGATTATTTTCCTGGAGAACTTTTTTCACCTGTCTGGCCACAGCCGGACCAGAATCAATCACTGTCATCCCTGAACCAACACAAGCCTGAATTTGCTCTCTGAGCAAAACGTAGTGGGTGCTGGCCAGAACTAAAACATCAGCCTTTGCTTTTTTTAAAGGCAAAAGGAGTTTTTTTAAGACTTTTCTTGTCTCCGGAGAGTTGCCTCTACCCTGCTCCACCAAGGGCGTTAACTGAGAACCATCAAGACTGATAATCTTTTTGCCGCGGCCGAATCTGGCGGTCAACTCAGTCTGTCTTTGGCTTAAAATCGTTCTTTTTGTCGCCAACAAGCCGATAACGCCTGTCTTGCTCAAAGTCACCGCCGACTTAATCGCCGGCTCAACACCAACCAAGGGAATTTTAAATCTGCGCCGCAGCCGATCAATGCCGGAAACCGTTGCCGTGTTACAGGCAATCACAATCAATTTTGCTTTTCGTTTAAGCAAAAAGCGGCAAATTCTCAGCAGGCGCCGGCGAATGACCGTGGTCGACTTCTCGCCATAAGGAAAGAAAGCCTGGTCAGCAAAATAAAGCGTTGATTCTTGAGGCAGTAAGTTCACCACCTCTCGCCAAACACTCAACCCACCGACGCCTGAGTCAAAAAATCCGATCGGCCGCTGATCCATGCAAAAATTAGATCATCGCCAGAAAAAGACCGAGAAGACAAAGTATCATTTGCGCCAGCCAGGCGCGCATCACGATTTTCGGCTCAGGCCAGCCTTTCTGCTGCAACCAGAGATGAAGCGGCGCCACCGGAAAAAGCTTGCGGCCAAGAAATTTTTTAGAAAGAAGCTGCAACAGGCTGGAAAGTGCTTCCAGAACAAAAAGCCCGCCGATAATCAAAAGAGCCACTACCTTGCCCAGCAGCAAGCCGATGACCGCTAAAGTGGCGCCGAAAGAGAGAGCGCCAACATCGCCCAGATGGATTCTGGCCGGGAAAATATTAAAGTAAAGAAAAGCAATCAAAGCTCCCAGCCAAAGCGCCAGGAAAATGGACAGCGGCGTATCTAAAATTGAGGCGGAAAGAAACCAAAAGGCAAAAAGACAAATCATTAATAAACCAGAAGCTAGGCCGTCAAGACCGTCGGTAATATTGACCGCGTTGACAAAGGAGACAATGATGAAAGCGGCCAGCGGCACATACCACCAACCCAGCTTGAAAACGCCGAAATAGGGGATGTAAAAAATGTCAATTTTCAGATTGGCGTACAACAGCGAGGCAATCACCAGGGCTAAAATCGACTGGATGATTAATTTATGCCGCAGCCGCAAACCGAAAAAACCGGTTTTTTCAAAGCCGAAAAATTTCATAATATCATCATAAAGACCGAGAAAACCAAACGATAAAAAGCTGAAAAAAATCACGTTAATCTCTTCTTTAATCGGGTAAACATGGCTGGGTTCGTTGCCCAGAAAACGAACCAAAGGCAGGATAAAAGCAAAAAGAACCGCCACCACTAAAATCACCAAAGCGCCGCCGCCGGCCGGCGTCCCGGCTTTCCAACCATGAAATTTGTTAAAAATCGGCGTCAATTTACCGAAAGCATCTCGGGTCTTTTGCTTCTGGCGCAGAAAGCGCCAATGATAAAGCAAGTTGATGAAAGGAATTAACAAGCCGCTGGTCAGACTGAAAGACAGAATCAATAAACCGAGTAAAAAAACCATTTCAATAATAATGATTAAGATAAGGATAGAAAATAATGATGCCGATAATCATCGCTCCCAAGACAATGACTAAAACGGCGGCGGCGGCCACGTCTTTGGCAATCTTGGCTTTCTGTCGCCAAACTGGCGAAAGCAGATTAACAATTGCCTCAAAAGCAGTATTAATCATTTCCAAAACGATCACCAGCAGAATGCCGAAAAGCAGAATCGCCAAGCTGAGCCGAGAAATCATTAAGAGCTTGGCCACTATTAAGACCAGCAGGGCAATCGCCAGGTGGATGCGAAAATTCCGCTGAGTCCGAAAACAATAAGCCAAGCCGATCAGGGCATTTTTAAACGACCGACTTAAACTGCGCTGTTTTTTCACTGTTGACATTGTAGCTCTTTAAAGCCGGCGCTGCAACCTTCTCCAGGTCTCAAATAAATAAGTCAGCCAGTAAAATGGTGTCAAAACCAAATCCTGGGCCGGCAAATAATGAATCTCGTTGCCGCCAAAACCTCTTTTGAAAAGACTGACGCCGCTAAAACGGTGCCGCGGCTGATCAGCCGGCGCCAGCCCCCAAAGATCAAAAAGCAGGCAGCCGCGTTTTTTCGCCTCCTGGATCGCTTGCCAAATCATGGCAGAGGAAGCAAATTTATGCCTCTGCTGGTCTGAAGAGCCGGAGTAATGATAAATCGCCGTGTCAGCGTAAAAAATAAACATCCCGATGGCCAAAATTTGCTGCTGATAAATAGCTTTGACAAAAGCAATTTGCTTGTCTTGACGAAAAGCTTGAAAATGAGAACGGAAAAATTCTTCTGAAAAGGGAATAAAGCGCTGCCGCTTAACCGTCGCCATTTGCAGGCGGTAAAGAGTCTTGACTTCGGCCGGATCCTGACTAATCTCAGTTTTCACGCCTTCGCGTTCGGCCCGATGAATCGCGTAGCGAGTATTTTTCCGCATTTCTTTCATAATTTCTGCCAGCGGCTTGGTTAAATCAAGCCGAAGCGTACTTTCCGCGTGCAGATGCATTGGTGCCTTAATAAAACCCATTTTCTGAAAAAGCTGGCGGTTGACTGGATTATTCTCAATGTTCGGCCGCACCCGGATAAAAACCACTTTTTCTTCTTGAGCTTTTCTTCTCAGTTCTTGAAACAGAGTTTTTAACCATTCTTGACGCCACTCCACCAAAAGTGGACCGCCAGGCAGAGTAAAGTAGTCACCCCGGCGGGCGGTTTCTTTAATCACCTGAGCCGCAGCCACCATTTTGCCCTCCGCAAATAAACCCCAGCGAAAAACTTGTTTCCCTAAACCTCGATGCGTTTCTCCCCAATTCCAAGACTGGAGAAAAACATTCGGTTGCAGGGAAAGAATAAAGCTTTCCCACTCTTTTTTAGCAAAAACCTCTCTAATGACCATAAAACTCCTTGAGAATTTCAACGATTTTTTGGCTGTCGTTAAGACTCATCTGAGGATGAGTGGGCAGATTCACTGACCTTTGACTGGCTTTTTCCGCTTGAGGACAACTGCCTGGCCGATAACCGACTTGATGAAAATCAGTAGCGCTAGGCGCAATCACCGGCCGATACCAGTCGCCGAGAAAAACGGCTTTTTTTTTGGCAAATTTCATTAATTCTTCGGCGCGGTCGGTTTGAATCGTATAGCGCAAAAAAACATGGCCAGGACTAACGACCGGCCGTTCAATGGCTAAGCCAGCCAGTTCTTGGTCATAAAAACCCGCTATCCGGCAACGGTGCTGATTAAAACGATTTAATTTGCGCCACTGTCGCCAAGCCAGAGCCGCTAATCCATTTGGCATTCGGGAAAAAAGCGCTAGCGGCGTCTGGGTAGCTCGGGAAAGCAAGCCGAGACGACTCAATAAATAATGAAGAGGTTTGCCAAAAGAAAAATAATGCTTCATAATCAAGTTAAAAGCCACCGGGTGAAAAAGCTGCTGAGCAATCCATTTCTGCGGCGGTAAAGGCAATTCGGCGTGAATTTCCCTTAAACGCTGGCTGATTTTTGGATCATGACTGATGGCCAAACCGCCGAAAATCGAAGAAATGTTTTTGTCCCGGCCGAAACTGAAAAAAGCCGCGTCGCCGAAAACACCGACCGGCCGGCCTTGATATTCAGCGCCCAGCGCCTGAGCGCAGTCTTCGATTAAACAAAGTCGATATTGACTGCTAATCCGGCGGATAGCTATTAAATCAGCGGCTCGCCCAAAAGTATGCTGGACAATGATCGCCTTAGTCCGACGGCTGATTTTTCTCTCCAGGTCAGCCGGATCAAGATTAAAGGTTTTGGGGGTGATGTCCACCCAAACCGGCCGTCCACCTAAGCGGATAATCGCCTCTGGGACCACCACGCAAGTATAGGCCTGAAGCAGGACCTCATCACCAGCGCCAATCGGCAAGGCTTTTAAAATCGCCCATAAAGCTGTCCGGCCGCTGCTGAAAGCCAAGGCAGCGCGCGCTTTGAAAAAAATCTTAAATGATTTTTCCAGCCGGCTGACTGATTGGCCTGTCTGCCAATCTCGGGGCCGCAGCAATAATTGTCTTGCCAGCGCCAGATCGTCTTTTTCAGTATTTGGCGACAAAGCGATAAAAATTGCTTTTTTCATGGCTTTAATTTGGTCATTAATCCGGCTGGCATTCTGCCTTCGAGAAGAATGATATCACCAGCTCGGATCTCCTGCTTGAGAAAGGCGATCAGTTTTTCCGGATTTTCCTCGACCCACGCCGCCTTAAATTCTTTTTTGATGATCGCCAGCGGATCCGGCCGGGTCAAAATCAATAAATCAGCCGTCTTCTTCGCTTCCCTGGCTACCTGACGATGGCGTTGATCAGTGGCCTGACCTAACTCAATCATGCCCCTGGCAATAATTATTTTTCTTCCTTTTTGTCTTTTCAAATAATCCAGGGCCGCTAAAAAACCATCCGGATTGGCATTATAGCTGTCGTCAATAAAAAAGGCTTTATTCAAACCCAGGAAAGGACTCATGGTTCCCGGCCAGGGTTTAATTTTTCTACTGGCTTTTTTCACCTCTGCCAGACTCAAGCCCATCTCCTGAACCACGCTCAGCGCCGCCAGAAAATTCAAAACCTGGAACCGGCCCAAAAGAGAAAGGCTGAATTGCTCAGCTTGAAAAGTAAAACTGACTTGCTGCTTGCCGACTTTGATGTTTTTAGCCATGGCCAGTGAATAAAGAATTTTCTTAATCTTCTTCGTTCTTTGAGCTAATTGCCGCGATGGTTGATTGTCGCTATTAAAAACCGCCAAGCCGTCTCTGGGCAGAGCCTGAATCAGTTCATATTTCGCCTGAACGATATTTGGCAAACTGCCGAAAAGAGGCAGGTGTTGCTCATTAACGCCGGTGAGAATCCCGATTTGCGGATGAACTAAGTTGCAAATCTCTTTAATTTCGCCGCGGCGGTAGGCCGCCATTTCCACCACCAAAACCTGATGTTCAGGCCTGAGAAAAAGCAGGATGGTTTTAGCCACTCCCATGGCCGTATTCCAATTCTCAGGCGTCTTTAAAACCCGGTATTTGGCGCTCAGCAAAGTCGTCAGTATCATTTTCACTGAAGTTTTGGCAAAGCTGCCGGTAATGCCGATCACCGTCAAATCTTTTCTGGCGCTGAGTTTTTTTGTAGCCAAAAAAAACACCAGTCTTTTAGCCAGCCAGCTGAAAGGCTGGAAAAC
Organism: uncultured Gammaproteobacteria bacterium; assembly: GCA_964612215.1. Lineage (GTDB taxonomy): Bacteria > Patescibacteriota > Microgenomatia > CAZTEW01 > CAZTEW01 > CAZTEW01. Next base: position 20,923 of record CAZTEW010000006.1, on the reverse strand, counting down.
CAAGACGCTGAAACTGACTAAAACCGGCATCAGCCAATTGACTAAAACCAAGCTGATCACGCCGCGCCAGGAAAAATCCAAAGGCAGATGTCTGAGCAAAGCAAACCAAACTCTAAAGGTCAGCAGAAAAGAAATGACAAAAAGCAGCATCGTTTTCAAAGTCCAGACCGGCTGAGGCAAACCTTTCCAGCTAAGAATGTTAAAAAATCTCAATGATTTTTTCCGGCCGCTGGCGGTCTTTAAATGACAAACCAACCTATCCCAGCGGTACTCTTTTTCCTGCCAAAGACCAAGATAAAAGAGCAGACTGATAATCGTCTGGCTCAAAAGATAAAGAAAGAAAACGAAAAATAAAAAACCAGTCATAAATATTTTTTGATAAATTCAGTGATGGTCTTGATCACCGACTGGGTTTGCTGAAAAGGCAAAAGATGATCACTGCCAGGAAAGGTCTTTAATTGAGATCCTTTGATTAATTGATTGATTAACCTAGCGTCTTTTAAAGGCGTCACCTGATCAGATTCGCCCCATAAAATCAGAACCGGTATTTTAATCTTTTTCAGAAGCGGTTGCAAGTCTTCAGCCACCACCTGGCGCAGGGTTTTCTTCATCACTCCCGGGGCTTGATAATAATCTCGGCTACCAACCAGACAGTAAAGGGCCTTTCGGGCTAAACCGCGGATTAAACAAAAAGGCGGCAAAAAACAAACGGTTCGACCGACCTTGGCTAAAACTAAAAAGCCGAACTTTTTCCAAGACGGCCGTGGTTTAATGCCAGCGCTACTGATTAAAATTAATCCTTTTAAGCCGGCTGGATGCTGGCTGGCCAGCTTAATGGCAATTCTGCCGCCGAAAGAATGGCTGATCAGCCAATATTTCAGCGGCAACTGCGGCTTCAGCCAATCAAGATAATCATTCACATTCCAGGCTTTTTCCGGCGCTGTGGTTTGGCCAAAACCCGGCAGTTCCGGCAGAAAAACTTCAAAACCAGATTTTTCTAATTCTTTCTTAAACCCCTGCCATTTTTCTACTCCCCTGCCCCAGCCATGAAGCACCACTACTTTCTCCCGCATCAATTTTCATTATACTACATTTCTTCACCCTGGACTGACCCGGCCACTTCCGATTTCCGGCCACTTCCGAAGTGGACTTATGCCTACACGTCGGTCAAAGCCTTTTGATTCTGGCGCCGAGGGAGCAGAGGCGGACATCAAGCTTTTCATAGCCGCGGTCGATATGGCTGACATTCGCCAGCGTCGTTTTTCCTTTAGCCGCTAGAGCCGCGAGGGTCAAAGTGGCGCCGGCGCGAATATCCGGCACGGCAATTTCAGTTCCCCGAAGCGCTATTGGTCCTGAAAAACGAATCGCGTGAAAGTTTTCCGGCCGGTCGTCTTGGAGATTGAAATTATAGATTTTTTCCGGATGTTTGACTGGCGGATTAAAAAAATCTATCTTGACGCCCATTTTTTCTAAAAATGGTGCGTAGGTGAAGCGATTTTCAAAGACAGTTTCGTGAATCATCGCTTTCCCTTGGGCTTGAGTCATTAAGACGGCCCATAAAGGCTGCCAGTCAGTCATAAAACCAGGATGCGGCGCCGTGGCAACTTGAGTCGCTTTAAGAGGCCCTCGGTAAAAAAATTTAATCCCGGCTGGCTTAATTTCCACACCCGCACCAATTTCTTTAAGTTTTTTTAAAAAGGCAGTCAAGTGTTGTGGTTCCGCGCCTTTGACGAAAACTTTACCGTCAGTGGCCAGGGCCGCACAGGCAAAAGTCACCGCTTCGTTGCGGTCAAACATCAGTCGATGCTCAGCGCCAACGAGAGACTTGACGCCCTGAATCACGATGGTCCGCGGCCGCGGCCGTTTAATCCGACTACCCATCTTGTTCAAAAAAAGAATCAAATCATCTATCTCTGGTTCCTGGGCCGCATTTTCCAACACAGTTTTACCCTCAGCTAAAACCGCCGCCATAATTAAAGTTTCCGTGCCAGTGTGGGTGTTTTTGGCAAAACGATATTCAACTCCTCGAATTTTTTTAGCTTTGGCCCGGTAACCGCCATTTTGGAAATCAATCTGAATGCCCATTTTTTCCAGACCTTCCAGGTGACGGTCAATCGGCCGCTGGCCGATTTTACAGCCGCCCGACACCGGCCATTCGGCTCGGCCAAAACGGGCTATCAGCGGGCCGACAAACATGCTGGCGGAACGTGACTGCTGGCCAATCCCCTGAGGAATGACAAAGTTTCCCAAACCGCGGCTGTCCAGACTGACGCGATAATCACCGGTGGCTTTGATTTTCACACCCAGAGCCTGAAGAATGGCAATCGTTGTCTGGACATCACCAATATTAGGCAAGCGGTCAAGTTGGCATTTTTCTTTAGTTAAAAGCGAAGCAATCAATAATTTAATGCTGGCGTTTTTAGCGCCTAAAAGAGCAATTTCTCCTCTTAAAGGTTGACCGCCTTCAATCATGAATTTCGCCATTAAAATTCTCCGATTTTAATAATCTCTAGTTCTAAGTCGATTTGGAATTTCTCTCTGACTTTTTCTTTAATTAAGGTGATTAATTTTAGCACATCCTGGGCAGTCGCCCGACCTCTATTGAGAATGAAGTTAGCGTGTTTTTTACTGACCATGGCAGCGCCAATCTTCGTCCCTTTCAAGCCGCATTGATCAATTAAGTAGCCAGCCGACTGGTCTGGGTTGGGATTTTGGAAAATACAGCCGGCGCTGGCAAAACCCAAAGGCTGGGTTTGTTGCCGGTATTCAATGGCTGCTTGAGCCTGCTGAAGCAGCGCTTTGGGTTCGCCTGGCTCAAGTTGAAAAGTGACGCTGAAGATTAAACCGTCAAAACGCTCGATCCTGGTGATCAAATCCCTGATTTTCTTTCTTTGCCAGTGAGCGTTAACCGCCACCGCGCCGCCGACGGTTCCCGGCAGGCCAAAAAATTCTTCCAGACCAGCCAAGCCCTGCTCAAGAGTGGCTTTAACCAACTGGCTGGTCAGGGTTCCGGACTCGGCCGTCACTTGATGCTGCTGAATTTTAACTCCGACACTTTGATTCTTGATAACCAAACCGCGAAAACCAGCGTCACTTACCAAGAGATTGCTGCCAGCGCCGAGAATGAAAAAGGGCAGTGATTTTTCTTTAGCCCACTGAACTGCGGCTTTTAGCTCCTCCCGGTTCTGGGCAATGACAAACCAGTCAGCCGGACCGCCGATTTTAAAGGTGGTCTGAAAGGCTAACTGCTCATTTTGCTTGAATTGCATCCACCACTCTCCTGGCTAAACCATTCAGGCCGCCAACTGACATAATGATAATGATGTCTTTTTGCTTGATTCGGTCCAGCAAATGGCTGATAATTTTTTCTTCCTGATCAAGAAAAACCACCTGTGGCTGATGCCGGCCGATGGTCCGAACCACCTCGGCGCTACTGATCGTGGCCGGCTGACCGCTTTCCCTGGCCGGCATCAGCGGCGCAATCACGACTGCCTCGGCCGCGCCAAAAGCGCCAGCGTAGCCGGCGAGCAAAGCTTTGGTCCGACTGAAGGTGTGAGGCTCAAAAACCGCGTAAATTTTCCCTTGAGGGTAGCGCTGGCGCACCGCCGCCAGGACCTGTCTGATTTGCGTCGGATGATGGGCATAGTCATCAATCACGATGATGTCTTTGGGCCGGCCGACAATTTCCAAGCGCCGGCCAACGCCCTGAAAATCAGCCAAGGATTTTTTCAGCGCTACCAGATCAATCTTTAAATAATCAGCCACCGCAATCGCCGCTAAAGCATTCTGGACATTAATCTCGCCAGGCAAGGCCAGCTGAAACTCGGCCAGATTTTTCCCTTTTTTCTGCACCTGAAATTGAGTGGTGGCGGTAAATTGGATTTTGACCGCTTGATAATCGGCTTGACTTTTCAAACCATAAGTGAGTTTCGGTTTTTTTAATTTGGACGCCAACTCGACTACCGCTGGGCAATCAACGCCTAAGACTGCCAAACCATGGTCAGGCACCAGGTTTAAAAATTCCCCAAAAGCCTTTTTCACCGCTGGCAAGTCAGTAAAAAAGTCCGGATGGTCCAGTTCGCAGTTGGTTACCACCGCGATTTGCGGCTGATAATGAAGGAATTTTGGCTGCGGGTCAAAAAAACTTGTCCGGTATTCATCACCTTCAATCACTAAATAGTCGCCGTCAGCCAGCCGAAAGCCCTGGCCGGTATTTTTCATCACCCCGCCGATTAAATAACTCGGCTTGAAGCCGGCCTGCTCTAAACACCAGCTGATTAAAGCGGTCGTCGTGCTTTTACCGTGAGTACCGGCCACCACCAGCCGCTGTTTGTCCTGGAAAAGCTGGCCAATCAACTGCGGCACCGACACGACTTGAAAACCACCAGTCAAAGCTTTTCTTGCTTCCGGATTGTCTGCCTCAATCTGATTGCCGATCACCACCAGATCAACCTGGCCAAGATGCAGCGCTGAATATTTTTCAAACCTCTTAATGCCGGCCTGATCAACGATCTCAGTTCCGGGCGGATAAGCTTCGTCATCAGAACCGCTGACTTGATAGCCCAGCCGCGCCAGCATGGCCGCCACGGCGCTCATCAGATAACCGCAGACGCCGATAAAATGGATTCTCTTGGTGTTTTTTAATTTTTCCATGCTAAAATCGTAGCGAACCTGGCTTCAGGCTCGCCAGTTGTCATGCTCCGTTGATGAGAATAAAAATCAGGATTTTCAAAAGTACAGGTTTCAGCCAATTGGATGTTTTCTTTTTTCACGCCCATTTTCAGCAAATCAATCTGAACGGTCTTGACTAGGTTTATTTTAGCATGATAACACTGAGGACAAATAGCTGGGCCAAAGCCCACTAAAAGCTCAGCCGGATTAACCCCAAAGGCTGCCTTCAATCTCGCCAAAGCCTCTTGATGAATGCCTTGCTGAACCCCCAGTTTGCCGGCGTGAACCAAACCAATCGCTTTTTTCTCAGGCGCCACTAAAATTAAAGGCAGGCAATCAGCAGTTTTGATCAGCAAAGCGATTTCTTTTTGGTTGGTAATCATTGCGTCAGCCTCGATTAGTTCAATTTTGTGCAATGGCGTCTCTTGGCGGATGGTGACAATCCTTTGGCTGTGCTTTTGGTTCACCGAAGCCAGACTAGCTGGATCGACACCCACGGCTTTGGCAAATTGAAGCCGATTCCTAGCCGCCGCCGCACCTTGTTTGTCACTCATGTTGCCGAATTTTTTTGGAGAAAAACCATGAACTAGCTTTGGCACTTTGGCGAGCTTTGACAAGACATAAAACCCGGACTGAGTTTTTTGCAGCATTATTTAACCGTCACTGACTTGGCTAAATTCCGGGGCTTATCCGGATCGAGGCCTTTTTTCAGAGCCAGATAATAACCTAGAAGTTGGCTGACGACCACATTGGGAATAATCGTTGCCGCCGCGCAATCTTTAACCGCGAGGTGAAAGTCAAAAACTTCATTGTTTTTGGGGGAGACAGCGATAATCAAAGCGCCGCGCGCCTTTAATTCCATGGCGCCGGAGATAACCGCCGCGTAAGTTTCATCCTCAGGCGCAAAAACCAAACAAGGCGTGCCTTTTTCAATCAGAGCAATGACGCCGTGCTTCAGTTCGCCGCTGGCAAAACCCTCGGCGTGAAGATATGATGCCTCTTTGATTTTCAGAGCCGCTTCCAGGGCCGCCGGATAAGATAAACCCCGGCCAATAACAAACATCTGTCGCTGCTGGTAAATCTTAGCCGCCAGCTTTTTAATTAAATTAAGATTAGCCGGCTTTAAAAGCCGGCTGACTTCCTGAGAAGCTTTTTTCAACAATTCCCGGCCTTGATTTGTCTGGCCGCTAAGAATCTCGGCGGTCAAAATCAAAACCGCCAGCTTGGCAGTCAAGCTTTTAGTGGCTAAAACGCATTTTTCCGGACCAGCATTGAGCAAAATCTTAAAATCAGCCAGACGGTAAAGAGTTGAACCTAAAACATTCACCAGGGCGGCTACCCGAGCCTTTTTTTTCTTAGCCAGTTGAACCGACTCAATGATATCAATCGTTTCGCCGCTTTGAGAAAGAGCCATCACCAGACTGCGCTCGGTCAGAAAGTCAGCGTGATAAGTAAATTCTGAACCGACGGCCGGATTGATATGCCGGCCGGCAATCTGGGAAAAAAGATACTGGCCGGCTAAGCCCGCATAAGCCGCTGTGCCGCAACCGACAATAAAAGTGCCGCTTGACTTTTTAATCAGCCGGGCCAGTTTTCCTGCCTGATCAATCATGGTGGCGCTGATCTGGTCAATCACTTGCGGCTGTTCAGAGATTTCCTTAATCATAAAGTGAGGATATTTGCCTAACTGGCTTTGCTCAACCTGCCAATTAATTAACTGCGGTTTTACCTTAATCTCTTTACCAGCCTTAATTTCTTTTAAAACCACCTGCCGGCTGGTGACGGTCGCCATTTGGCCGTCTTCTAAAAAGAAAACCTTCCGGGTGTGAGGTAAAAGCGACCAAAGATCAGAAGCAATGAAGTTTTCACCCTGGCCCAAACCAATCACTAAAGGCGAACCGGTTTTAGCCGCCACCAGGGTTTCGGTTTGGCTGTCAAAAACAATCACCGCGTTCAAACCGCCGGCTTGTTTAAAAGCCAAACGGACCGCCTCGGGAAAAGGCTTTTTCTCATTAATCTCCTCGATCAAATGAAGCAGCACTTCGGTATCGGTCTCAGAAACGAAATGATGGCGCTGCTTAAGCCGCCGCCTCAGTTCTTGATAATTTTCAATGATGCCGTTATGGATTAAAGCCAGCCGCTGTTGACAATCCAGCTGGGGGTGAGCGTTGACCAAGGTCACAGCGCCGTGTGTCGCCCAACGGGTATGACCGATCGCCATCGAACCTGAAGGAAACTTGTCTGCCTTCGCCTCCCCTATTTTTCCAACCCTCTTCTTCACCCACAAATTTTTAATTTTTAATTTGTAATTTGTAATTTGTATTGCTATTCCCCAAGAGTCATAGCCGCGATATTCCAACTGCTTTAAGCCGTTTAAAACGATCGCGCCGGCGTTCTTTTTCCGGCCGGCGTAAGCAAAAATGCCGCACATTTTAGAGTTTTTTTCTGAATTCTTCCCGATTATTAAGATTAAACCGGGCTTGATTCTTCTTCTGGACAATGGCCTGCTGGAGATAGCTAAACTGATTGTCTACCAGGTCATCTTTTAAAATCAGTCCCGGACCAACAAAAGAGTTGCTGCCGATTTTCACGCCCGGCATCAGGCTGGCATTAATGCCGACGCGGCTGTTAACGCCGACTATCGCTCCCAGCTTGACTCGGCCGGGAACAATTTCTTTTTCATCCAGTCTTAAATTGGCAGTTCTGGCGCCAGAACCAAAGCTGTTATTGCCTTCCAAAATGGAATCGCCGATATAATTGGCATGAAACCAGCAGTTGGGACCGATATAGCTCCGGGCCACCTCGGCGCTGAAACCGACCACACTGCCGGCTTCAATGATCGAGTCCCTGACCAAAGCCTGATTGCCGATGACCACGCCTTCGCCTAAATAAGAATTTTTCACCACGGCACCAGAAAAAATTTTCACCCCTTCCGCTTTCACCACCGCTGGCTTTTGTCTTTCTTTGAGAAAAAATGCCGCGGTGTCTAAAATGTGCTCGGGTTTCTTGATGGTTACCCAGGGACCGGCATATTCAACCAGACCGAAACTCCGGCCGTCTTTCATCATCGCATCCAAGGCGCTTTCATAAGAAACATTAGTTTTTTTAACCTTGCTGATATAATCCATTAAAACCGCCGGCTCCCGGAAAAAATCCAGCACCAGCTTCACCAAATCGCTCGGCTCTGTTCCCGGTTCAGGCTTTTCCACCATCGCTTTCACCTGGCCGGCGTCAACCAGCAGATAGCCGCCGGGAAAATACTGCTTTGTCCTTTGGCTGACTAAAAGAGCATCGAGCTGGTCATTAAATCGCCTGCGAATCTCAGCCAACAGACTCAGCCGGAAAAAATCATTGGCATTAACCACTAACAAAGGTTTATTTTTGTCGATCATTCTGGCCGCGGCCAGAATAGCATCACCTTGACCCAACGCCTTTTCCTGAACCGCGATTTTGGCTTTAAAGCCCAACTTCTCCACCGCGTTTTTGATTTCCGGGTTAACGACCACGATTAAATCCGTGAAACCTGCCTGACTTAGGGTTTCTAGCTGATGAACAATCAGGGGTTTGCCGAAAAAAGTCAACAGATTTTTGTTGGTTTTAATCGGCCACATTCTCCGGCCAATGCCGCCGGCCAGCAATAAAACTTGAATATCTTTCATAAAAACTCTTTAACCACTTTTTGATCTGACCAAGACACTTCTTTGCCATCAATATTAAGACTGGTCTGATGGCCGACGCCAGTTATCAGAATTGTATCATTTTTGTCAGCCATTTGCAGAGCTTTTTTAATCGCTTCCCGGCGGCTGTTAACTCGCCAATAATCTCGACCCAGCCGTTTGCCCCCTTTTTTCACGCCCGGCTCAATCTGATCAATAATTTGGTTGATGTCCTCGCTGTAAGTATCTTCATGTGTCAGGACAATTTTATCTGCCCATCTGGCGCTGATTTCACCCATCAGCGGCCGCTTGGTTTTATCCCGGTCGCCGGTGCAGCCGAAAACATGAATCAGCTTACCCTGAGTCATGGCCCGAACCGTCGCTAAAACCTGCTGAAACGCATTGGCTGTGTGGGCAAAATCAACCACCACCCGGAAAGATTGACCGGCCTTCACCTCTTCCAACCGACCCTTGACCCCGGGAAAACTGGCGACTGCCTGACGAATCTTCTTATCGCTAATTCCCAGCATTTTCCCTGCCGCAATGGCTGCCAAGCAGTTATATTGGTTATACTCGCCCGGAAGCTTAGTCTGGAAGGGAAAGTTTTTGCTGGTCACATCAGCCCTATTTTTGATCGCATAACTAATTATTTTTTGTTTTGCCCGCTTTGCGGGATTTCTGCGAAATGTGATTTTTGTTTTTAATTTTTCATATGAATCATCATCTTTATTCAAAATCGCGTATTTCACGCCTTGAAAAAGCCGCGCTTTGGCTCGCAAGTATTCTTCCCAAGTCCGGTGATAATCCAAGTGCTCATGAGTGACATTGGTTAATACTCCCATCTGAAAATGACAGCCCCAGAGTCGAAATTGATCTAGGCCATGCGAAGTCGCTTCTAAAATAACATATTTTTTACCCTCCTTCACTGCCTGGCGCAAAAAACACTGTAATTGCCAAGAATCAGGCGTCGTCACGTGAAAACCCGGCGCCGAAACTGTGGAAATCATGGCGGTTTTTTTACCGGCAGAACGCAGAAGATAGTCAATTAAGTGAACGGTGGTGGTTTTGCCGTCAGTGCCGGTGACGCCGATGACAAAAACCTGTTGGCCCGGCCAGCGCCAGCAAACCACCGCTAAAATTGCCCGCAGAAGGTGATAAATATTTTTGAGCCGCCGGATCACCACCACATTATATCACCTCTTGGGCGAGAGGCCGTAGTAGAAAAAGAGTTTTTTGGCAATTTCAAACCAAAGCGGCGCGGCCGTGTTGGCGCCCCAAGACGAAGAGGTTGGTTCCCGGAGAGTGACCAGCATCACGAATTGCGGCCTGTAGGCCGGGGCAAAACCAACAAAAGAGGCAATCGTTTTCTCCTTATCATAATGACCGGCCAGGGGAATTTGGGCAGTACCACACTTCCCGGCAATCTGCCAGCCGGAAATGCCGTACTGTTGCCAATGAGGAAAACCATTGTCAATGGCATTAACCATCATCGCGGTTAAGGTTTTGGCTGCTTCCTGGCTGATCACCCGACGGATAATTTTCGGATTAATCTTGATTTTTTTATCCTCGGCAATCACCGCCTGAACCACTTGCGGAGTCACCAGCTGGCCGCCATTGGCAATCACGGCTGCTGCTCGCACCATCTGGATCGGCGTCACCGCAATCCCCTGACCAAAAGAAGCGGCCGCCAAATCAATCGGCCGCCACTCTTCCTCCGATCGAATTTCCGGCGTAATTTCCTCCTGCAAATCAATGCCGCTTAGCTCGCCAAAACCAAAATTATTCAGGTAGCGCCACATTTTCTCCAAACCGAGCTTTTCGGCAATGAAAACCATGCCCACATTATCAGAATGAGTTAAAATTTCGCTGACGGTAGTCTCCGGATAATAACGGTCATCATAAGTATGGACAGTATCCGGACCGATGACTTTTGGCCCTGAACAGGCGTCACAACGAGTTTCAGGCGTGATCAGCTTCTCATTCAAAGCCGCGGCCATGACAATCACTTTGAAAATCGATCCTGGTTCAAAAGAATCTGCCACCACTGGATTTTTAAAAAGAACTTGATCAAATTGTTGAAAAAATTGCGGCTCGTATTTCGGCCAAGAGGTCATCGCCAAAATTGCGCCCGTCGCCGGCTCCATCACCACCACTGAACCAGACCTGGCCCCATATTTTTCTATTCCTGATTGCAAAGCTTCTTCAACGATAAATTGAACCGCTCGATCTAAATGGAGAACCAAATCCCGGCCGTCAAAAGCCTCTTCTTCTTCAAAGCGGCCTAACAAAATCGGCTTGCCGGAAGCATCATTTTCTTGATAAAGATAGCCTGAGCGACCCTTAAGCTCCAAATCATAATAACCTTCCAAACCAAAATAGCCCTGATCATTACCAGAAGCATCGCTGCCTAAAAAGCCCAAAAGATGGCCGGACATTGACGCTTCCGGATAAAAGCGCAAACTCTCTTCTTGAAAACCCAAACCGGCAAAGCCTAGAGCCTCAATTGCTTGCCGGACTTCTTTCTTGGCCTTATGTTTTAAAATTACCCAAGCTCGGTTTTCACTGGCCAGTTTTGATTTAATTTCTGCTTCTGTATTTTTTAATAACCGCATCGAGTCGGTCGCCGTCTCCGCCTCATCGGTTAAAACTGGCGCCAGCTGAGAAGCCATCTCAGCCGGATCTTTGTCAATCTGAGTTAAATCAGCATAAACCAGATAAGCCTCTTGATTAGCGACCAAGGGAAAATGCTCCGCGGAAAAAATTCGGCCCCGTTTGGCCGGCAGTTCGATCTTCGAAGTCTGCTGGCTTTCTGCCAAAATGGCTAATTTTTCTCCGGCTTGGATTTGCCAGTAGAAAAGTCTATAAACAATCAGCCCCATCGCCAAGAAGAAGGTCAGAAACAAAAAGTCCAGTCGTCTCATCGCATTGCCACGGGTACTTCAGTCCTGAGATAAATTACTTCCGGTGACGAAACAAAGCCTAATTCTTCAGCTCGAGGTTTTAATTTTAAAAGGGAGCCGGCCGCGGCGATTTCCTGCTCCAGAACCGTCTTTTCTTTTTGCAAAAGGCTAATTTCTCTTTCCATTTTTTTAACCACCTCGCCTTCGGCTGACATCCGGTTGGAAACCATCAAGTTAACCAGAACTAAAAAGCCGGCTAAAAGCCAAATTAAAAAGAAATTTTTTCTTTTTCTCATGATCTTTTCTTTCAACCCGTGGCCCCGCGCTCAGCCGGGGCTTTACGGGTCGCCACTCTCAGCCTGGCGCTCCTCGCTCGAGGGTTGGCAACAACTTCCTCAGGACTGGCCGTAACTGGCTTTTTCGTTAAAATTTTTAATTCTTTATTCTCCTTAAAAAATTGTTTAACAATCCGATCTTCGGTTTGGTGAAAACTAATCACCAATAACCTCCCGCCTGGCGCCAAAAGTTCAACTGCCTGCGGCAAAGCCTGTTCCAGATTAGCCAGTTCGCTGTTAACAGCCAGCCGCAAGGCCAGAAAAATTTTAGTCGCCGGATGAATATGTCTAATTTTTCGGCGTTCACCATAAACTCCCTGGACCAAACCAGCTAACTGTTTAGTCGTGGTAATCGGTTTTAAACTACGGCTGCGGTCAAGAGCCTCAGCAATTGCCCGAGCACGCTTTTCCTGAACAAAACGAGTAAATAATTCATTTAACTGCTTTTTTGATAAAATCTTTAATAAATCGGCGGCGGTGACGGCCAAAGAGGGATCCATTCTCATGTCTAAAGGCGCTTCCTTTTGCCAGGAGAACCCCCGCTCGACAGTGTCCAGTTGATGGCTGGAAACGCCTAGATCGAAAATAACCCCGCTGACCTGGCGAAAACCATGCCGCTCAGCGATTTCTTTCAGGCGACTAAAGTTAGCCTGAACTACTTGCCAAGAAGCCCTAGGGCAGACTAAACTCAAATGCTCCTTGGCGAACTCTACTGCGGCTGGATCCCAGTCAATGCCTAAAACCTGGCCTCCAGCTTTCAGAATCGCTTCGCTATGGCCGCCACCGCCAACCGTAGCATCAAGATATTTTCTCTGACTGTCAATGTTCAAAAACCGAATCACCTCATCCAAAAGCACCGGCTGATGAAATTTCATCAAAGCCCCACGTCTGTCAATCTTTCCGTAATTTTTTCCGTTTCCTTTTCCACTCGACCCTGATATTGATCAAAGTGTTTTTTATCCCAAACCTCGACTCTGTCCGAGGCGCCGGCCACCATCACGTGCTTTTTCAAACCCGCAAATTTGCGCAAATGATCAGGAATCAAAATCCTTCCCTGGCTGTCCAAGTTGACTTGAGCCGCAGAAAAAGTCAAAAAACGACTAAAAGAACGTGAGTCTTTTTTCGTCAAAGACATTTTGGCGATTTTTTGAGAAAAATCATGCCAGGCTTCAGCCGGAAAAAGAAACAAACAGCCATCCAAGCCTTTGGTAATCACCGCCTGGCGGCTCAAAGAACTCCTAAAGCTCTTCGGAATTGCCAAGCGTCCCTTAGCCTCTAATGTATGCAAATACTGGCCGATAAACATCAGTCTTATTCCTTCCCCCACCCTATTATAGGTTGGTTCACCACTTTTCACCACTCAGTCTTATTCTGCACCACCAGAATTTGCTTGTCAAGGGCCAATTTCAGTTTAAGAAATTGGCCCGCAGACCCGCCGAAATGCGCTCTTTGAGCCGTATTCGAATAGAATTAAAAAGGCGAAAAGTAAGCTTAGGCGGGTCAAGAGGGAATTTAAGAAGCCAGTACTATTCTTCCATGACTACTTTCACCCGGCCAGCGGTCGTGACCAGGCTGAAATCGCGGCTGTGGCGGTAGCTTTTCTCACCCCGGAAGGTCAGGTTGAGGGTACCGCCGGTGACCCCTTTATCACAACTCCTTTTACCGCTCGATTCACTGCCTAAAACAATCTCCCGGGAAATGCTTTTTTCACCCGGTCTCACCCGCGCCGTCCCGATGGCTCCCCGAACGCCGCTGGCAGTGTTATAAAGCAATTCATGCTCCACCGTGGTAAAGCCCGACAGGTTGCTCACCACCAATTTTAATTCGCAACTAGAGATCGCGGTTAATTCTACCTCCGGCTGTTCAGTTGACGGCAATTCATCTACAGACACCACCGTTGGCTTTTTCTCGCTGACTTTTGGCTTGACTTCTGGCTCTAAAGCCGGCCGCTTCAGAAAAATAAAAGCCAGGCTGGCGATGAAAATAAGGAGAATGATAATCAGAGGCAGTTTCCTTTTCACGATGCTAATTTATTTTGAAAGTAAGCAAGCAATTTGTCAATAGGCAATCGGTCTTGCTTTGTCGTGTCTCGGTCGCGAACAGTGACCGTCTTGTCTTTTAAAGTCTCAAAATCAATGGTGACGCAAAACGGCGTGCCGATTTCATCCTGGCTGTAATAGCGCTTGCCGATATTGCCCCGATCATCCCAGGCAACGGCTAAATGCGGCTTAAGCAACTCATAAACTTTTCTCGCCGCTTTCACCAACTCCGGCTTGTTGGCTAGTAAAGGGAAAACCGCCAGTTGATAAGGCGCTAGCCGGGGATGAAGAGACAAAACTACCCTGATGCCTCCCTTGGTCTTCTCTTCCTGATACCCCTCAGCGAGCAAGGCCAGAAACAATCTCTCGACACCTAGAGAAGGTTCAATCACATAAGGATAAAATTTCTCGCCTGTCTCGTCCTGATAAGATAAATCCGCGCCGGAAACCTGAGAATGATTCTTCAGATCAAAATCAGTCCGGTTGGCAATCCCTTCCAGCTCGCTCCAACCTCGGTCAGAGTCCGATCCGCCTTTGGCGGAAAAGGGGTAATGATATTCAATATCCACCGTCCGCTTAGAGTAATGAGCTCGTGACGCTTTCGGATGCTCAAAAAAGCGCAAGTTTTTCTTCTTTAGTCCTAGAGAAATATGAAATTTCATTCTTTCCTTTAGCCAGTATTCATGCCATTTTTCATCCTCAGCCGGCCGGACAAAATATTCCAGTTCCATCATCGTAAATTCTCGATCGCGGAAAATAAAATTGCCGGTGGTAATCTCATTGCGGAAACCTTTACCGATCTGGGCAATACCAAAAGGCAGTTTGGGCTGGATAGTATCAAGAACATTCTTAAAGTTGATAAAAATCCCTTGACAGGTTTCTGGCCGAAGATAGGCTTTATTAGCCGTCTCTTTGGCTGGGCCGACATCAGTCTGAAACATCAAGTTAAACTGCTTGACCGTTGTTAACTTGCCGCCGCATTCAACACATTGGTCGTTCTTGATTTTATCGGCCCGAAATCTTTTATGACATTTTTTACACTCTCGGAGCGGATCAGTAAAAGAAAGAGCGTGGCCAGAAGCCTGCCAAACCCGGGGATGGTGGATAATGGTTGAATCCAGCGGATAAACATCATCTCGTTCTTCAACCATGGTGCGCCACCACTCTTTTTCGATATTCTTTTTTAATCTCACGCCTAACGGACCAAAGTCCCAAAAGCCATTTAGACCGCCGTAAATCTCGCTCGAAGGAAAAATAAATCCCCTTCTCTTTGCCAAAGCAGTAATTTTGCCCATCAAATCCATATCATTTATTTTACTGGAGAAACTCTCTGAAAGTCAAACTCAAACTAATGAAATCCCGATCGTGGATCGGTTTCCTATTGACGATCGAGGATAAGTTATGTTAAATAATTAATATGGCCTTACGGAAAACTATTCTGGCACAAGGAGAAACTTACCACATCTTCAGTAAAACATCTTACAATCTTCCTTTGTTTAAAAACAGGCATGAACTCTCTGTTTTTCTAGAAACGGTTCATTATTATCTCCAACCTGATCCGCCGATTAAATTCTCAAAATATAGAAAAAACAAAAAGAGGTATAATCTTGATTTTTCCCAAAAATTAGTAACTCTCATTTGCTTCTCTCTCATGCCAAACCACTTTCATTTCATTCTTAAACAAGAATTAGAAAAAGGAATAGAAAAGTTTATAAGAAGGCTCTGTAATAGCTATGCTCATTATTTTAATGCTAAATATGAGACTGCTGGTTCTTTATTTCAGGGAAGTTTTAAAAGCGTAAGGGTTCAAAGCAATGAACAACTCCTCCATCTCTCGCGCTACATCCACCTTAATCCTGTTAGTTCATTCTTGGTTAAAAATCCGGAAGATTATCATTTTTCATCTTACCTAAGTTATCTTGGAAAAAAACAATTAAATTTTTTAGATTCGTCAATTGTTCTTGACCAATTCGAATCTCCGAAAGATTATGAAAAATTTGTTCTGGCTAGGAAGCAATATCAACAGGATTTAGAAAAGATAAAGCATTTAATTTTTGAGTAAGAATACTAGATCGCCCCCTTAATCCGATCGTGGATCGGGAAACATCCCCTTGCTCATTAGTTTCTTTTCGCTGATGGTTTCAATGTATCTTTTTATTGATTGAGAGTCAAGTTTTTGGGGCAAGCCGAAACCGAGGCCGCGGAGAAGCTGAATCTCAAACTCCAAAACTATCCCCTCTTGACCGCGATCAAGACCGGTTAAGCTGGCCAGCAGCAAAGCAAATAACCACTGGTTCGGCTCTCCTTCCGGCGTTAATTTATCCAAGGCTTCGGCCAATTGGAAAGCCTGAACAATCAACTTGAGATTTTTACGGATGCGGCGGAAAGAATGGATTAATTCTACTTCGCTAATGATGTCAAGATTTCTAGCGCTGGCCATCGCTAAGCGCAGGTGATTAAAAAGCTCCAGACTGCCGGCTTTGCGGCTTTTCAAGCGGCGGACGCCTTTGGCAATCGCTTTGATCTTGCCGTCATGCTTGGTGAAAATCGTTAACAAGCGGTCAGTTTCGCCAAAATTAAGCCGCTTGAGAATAATGCCTTCGGTTTTGTAGCCCCGCACTAGATTGCCAGCTTCAGTTCGCGATCAGTAAGAAGATCGAATCGCTCTAGTTCTTCGCCGTTAATATTAATGACATACTCATAGCCATAAGTGCCAGGCTGTTTTTGGATAAACAACTTATAATCCTCGTTTTTATTTACCTGAAAAGGCAGTTTGTATTTGAGAACCACTTTGGCCGACCCTTCAGGCCGCAAAGGATGTTTGTCGCCAAAAAAGCCGGCGAAAACCGTTTTCCCAAACTCTTCGTAAGTTTCCATTTCTGTTTCCGAACCAGTTGCTTCCAGCAGTTCACTGCCCAGCGGCACATAAATCCGGAACCAATTCCGGTAAGGCCCGTTCAAACAAAGCTCGCCTTTTTCCAGATTGCAATTGCTGGCCGGTTCTGGGTTTTTATAATCGATGGTCAGGGTTTTAGTGATGGTGCCGTCGCCGGCTGTTTCAATCTCCTGAGTAACGTTTTCTTTAATAAACATGTTTGACTTGGCGCCGGCAAAATTACAGTCATTGATATGGAGGTAATCGGCGTCATAATCAACAATTCTGCCAGCGGCTTTAAAGGCTTCAGCCGCCTGCTGACCTGCCTCGTCAAAAAAGTAAAGCATCACGTGCTTCTCCCGGATGGCTTCAACGCCGACATTAAAAAACTTCGGCCAAAGCTTGCGCGGCGAACCCATAATATTTAAAAGAATTGAATGCATCAAAGGACCGAGAACCGCTTTCCGACCGGTCCGCACCTCGCCCACCGGTTTATCCGCTAATTCTTCCAAAGCATAGATGACTTGCGGACAATTGCAGCGCGGATCTTCTTCTGCCGAGAAACTGCCCCAGTTAGCTACACCGACCGGACCCAACACCTTTAACAATTCCACCGGCAAAGTGGTGTCAATGGCAATGATGCCGTCAACCCGGATAGCCCCGCTGGTCTTCAGATAATTTTCGCCGAATTGATCCATCGAGACTTTAAAGTCAGGCGACAAGTTCATATCCCGCAAGTTCCAGTAATAAACCAGCGGCAAATATTCCTTAATCGCTGCCGGCGCTTCAATCCGCTTATTAAACCGACTGTCAAGACTATAAATGTCTTCTGAATTTAAAGGTGTGAATTTGCCCCGGTGCACCTTGAGAATCGCGTAGGCCGTCAGGAAGCCGCCGGTCGGCCGCAATTCAGCATCATTCTGGAACAGCAGCAGATAATGTTTCTCATCCGGTTCGCCTAAGAGCTGAGGTAGAATGGCCAAAGCCGGCTTTAATTGAGCCAGCGAATCACTTAAATTAACCACGGTTTCCTGAAGAGTGACAATTTGCTCGCGAATTGCCTGACCCCGGATTTTCTGCGGATAACGCCGCGGGTTAATCGCCAAAACTTCCTCCTTGACCAGATTGAGGTGCTGGCTGATATTATCCAGCTGGGGCGAAATCTTTTCCAAGGTTTGAACAATAAAAACTACCCGCTCCTCGGCTGTCTGGCCTTCCAGGCCGCTGCCGCCTTCAAAACCGATCACGTCCGCATAAGGCTTGATCGCTTCAATCAAGACGTCAGCGGCGTCAAGACCAGCCAGCCCAGCTCGGAAAAGATGTTCTCCGTCTCGATAATAACCGCCAAAAAAAGGAACGAAGCGGTTCCATTGCAGCCAGCTGAATTGCTTTTGGGTGGCTTGCAGCTTCTCCCTAGCGCTGGCAATTTTTACACTTGCCTCATCAAGATTCTGATTCTGAAAAGCGGTTGAAATCGCCTGCACCTCACTGACTACCTCCCGGCCCTTCTGCAAGGTTAGCCAGAGAGGTACGGCCGTCAAAATCGCCAGGATAAAAATAACGCCCAGAACAAGCAAGCTGATCTTTAAAACTTTCTTTTTCTTATTCTTGACCAGCGGCGGCGCCTGATCGTTAACGGCCGCGTTGGTTTCTTTCCTGGGAATTAAATTTGAAATTTGAAATTTGACATTTGACATTTTCATAAGGCTCCTTTGCCGGAAACCATCGCCCAGGGCGTCTTGATAATAATTAATAAATCATACCTGATTGATTTCTTTTTAACATAATCAGCATCCATTTTCACCCTTTTGTCAAAATTAATCTCGCTCCGGCCGGCTACCTGCCAGTAGCCGGTAATTCCCGGCTTGGCTGATAAAAGAATCTTAACATGCTTTTTTGCTTGGGGGTAGACTCGCTGCTGCTTGGCGAGTTCATCAGGGTAATAAGCCCGAGGCCCAACCAGGCTCATTTCGCCTCTTAAGACATTAAAAAACTGCGGCGCTTCATCCAAGGAAAAGCGCCGCAGCCAGCGGCCAATCCGAGTGACTCGAGGATCATCAACCAGCTTGTAGCTGTTTTTTTCATATTGCCGATAGAGTTTCTTCAATTTAGGGTCAGTTCTCAGTAATTGATGGGCATCATTGACCATGGAGCGAAATTTATACATTTGGAAAAGCCGGCCGTTCCGGCCGACCCGGCCGGGCGTGACTGCTAAAACCGGCCCGGAAGAATCCAGCTTAATCAAAATCGGCGCCACCAGCCAAACCGGAGCGAAAAGAACAATCAGGATTAGGGAAAAAACAAAGTCAATGATTCTTTTGCCAGTCTCGTATCCCATCAGATGTATTTTTCTTTCTTGGTGCCTTCGAAGGTTTCCACCACTTGTTTAATTTGCTTCATGGACTTTTCCGGGCAGATTAAAATGACGTCATCAGTCGCCACCACCACCAGACCGCTGAGATCCACGGCGGTCACCAATTGAGACGTGTAATTATAGACCATCAAATCACGACAGTTGTGCAGATAAACATTGCCTTTAATTAAATTCTGTGTCGGCGTTTTCTGGAGAAATTCTTTCAAGGCCTCCCAGGTACCGATGTCTGCCCAACCCAAATCACAGCCCAGCACTACGGCTTTTTCCGGCTCGACTTTCGCCAGGATGGCATCGTCAAAAGAAATTTTCTCCATTTTCGGGTAAATTTGCCGCAGGTCTTGTTGATGTTCAGCGCTGCCATAAGACCGCTGCAGTTTCAGCAACTGTTGATACATTTCCTTCATAAAACGCTGGTACTGTTCTAAAACGAACCGCGGTGTCACCACCCAGTAGCCCGGATTCCAAAACCAGCTTGGGTCGCGGAAATATTTTTCTGCCTGACTGACAGAGGGCCGATAATGCCAGGCCTTAAACGCCAAAACCGGTAGGCCGCTCAGGCTGGTGAGTCTTTGGCCGGTTTTAATCCAACCCAGGTTTTGATTGGCAAATTGAGGCTTTTCACCCATAAAAATAAAACGGTTTGGGTCGGCTTGAATTAATTTTTGGCCAACGGCAATGGCCCTTTTAAAATTAGCCACCTGGCGGCGAATATGATCGCTCCAAAGAATGACAAAAGCCTGATCCGGATTTTCTTTGGCTAAAATGGCGCAAAGATAACCAACGGCCGCTGCCAAGTCTCGTCTTTCCGGTTCGACAATGATATTCCTGGCCGGAATTTTCAACAGCTGCCGCTGGATAATTTCTCGGTATTTCTGGTTGGTGGAAATGTAAATATTCTCGTAAGCAAACTCGGGCCTAAGATGCTTAACCGTTAACTGCAGAGTTGACTGATCTTCGATAATTTTTTCAAACTGCTTCGGTGTTTTTTTGCGGCTCAGCGGCCACATTCTGGTACCGACGCCGCCGGCGAAAATCACTGCTTTCATCTTAACTGACATTCTTTCTCCATTTTTCTTCAACTAATTCCTTAAATTTTTTCTTAAAAATCTCCAGTTTAAACTTGGCCGCCTGCTGTTGACAATCAGCTGGTTTAAACTTTAATTTTTTAAACTTTTTTAAAGCCGCTGTCAAGGCCGCCGCTGTTTGTTCTTTAAAAAACAGCCCGGTTTTACTTTCAACCACTGTTTCTCTCGCTCCCCCACTGCCATAAGCAATCACCGGCTTGCCGACCGCTTGGGCTTCCAGTATGGCCAAACCAAAATCTTCTTCTTGGGCCGCGATTAAAGCGCGACAATTTTGATAATAACTGATTAGTTCTCTCTCTGTCAACTGGCCTAAAAACTCCACTGTCGGCCCGGCCATGCTTTTTAATCTTCTCTCTTGCCTGCCGGTGCCGATAATTTTCAACGGCCAGCCCAGCTGATTAAAAGCCTGAATCACCAAATCCACCCGCTTATATTCCACCAACCTCGAAACAACCAAGAAATAATCTGAATTTTTAACTTTTAAACTCTTAAACTTTTGAACATTAATCCCTGGATAAACGACCTCGCTTTCTCTACCATAGTATTTTTTAATTCTCCTCTGGACTGTCTGAGAAATAGCGAAGTATTCATCCGGACGCTGCGCCGCTATCCGATCCCACTGGCGCAGATATTTAACCGCCGGCCAGCCGGCAACGCGAAGCAGGCCCGGCGGAAAATAATCATCATAATGACTCCAAAGATAACGGGTTGGCGTCAGGCAATAGCAAAGATGAAGCGTTTCCGGTTTGGTAATAATCCCTTTGGCAAATTCACTGGTGACGGAAATAACTACATCAAATTTGCTAAAATCAAAGCTTTCAAAAGCCAGCGGCATGAACAAAGGATAAAATTCGTGATGCTTTTTCGCTAAGGGAAACTGCTGCAGAAAACTCGGCACCACTTTGATTTTTTTTGCCCAAGGCGCGCCGGCCGGATGATAAACGCTGGTATAAAGCGGCGCCTGCGGCCAAATCTCATGGAGCGCCTC